>JAYUJM010000001.1:0-11491 GCA_043765175.1 Pseudobdellovibrionaceae bacterium
TTAACTTTTGGACTGAATATGGAATCCGCTTTAAAAAATTGGAGTTCTATACAAAAAGGGGCAATTACTTTTTATAAAGCCGGTCAGTTTTCTAAAGATCCAAACCAAGTGAGTGCACAAAACAGTCGTTTATCTAGTTTACTGGCTATAATTGATGCTGGTATTAAATCTTGGCCTGAAGTAACTCAACCATCGACTCAAACTGTTCCGTAATCTATTTATGACACATTGTTAATACTTTTGACAGTTTAGCACTGTTTAGCACTGTATCTTCTTGTTTTAAGTCTTTATACTTTGGACTGTTAATTGAAATAGTTCAGAGTATGATTAATCCAAAATATTTCTTTGTTTTTTTATATACATTGAGCAATTTATCTTATTCGCAGCAACTCAATGAAAAAGTATTGAAATATCAAACTTCAATTGAAGATTTTAAAAAAAATTTAGTAGATTTGGCTAAAACGAATCAGGCCTTACCTGATTCAATTTTATTTAGAAAAAATTATCCTACATTTGATATAATGAAAGATAATTCAAATAATTCTTTAACATCTGACGATCAAAATCAAATCTTGTCACAACTTCAAAATCTAGCAAAAAAAAGCAAACAAGATTCAATTTTAAGCTCAAGTAAAATTGGAATTAGCCTTGATCTTATTCGAAGTAAAAAACTAGAAAATAAGTTTTGCAAAGATTTACCTAAGGGTGGAATGCTTCATGTTCACCCCTGGGGAACTCTTGATCGCGAGACTTTAAATTTAATTTTAAGTAAACAAAATCCGCTTATAGATCTTAGTCAGATAAAAAATATTGCTGAAATGGGTTTAGATGAAAATACTGACGGAAAAATTGACTCATCACTACCTAAAGCAGCGACTTTAAATACTTTATCAATCCTTTTAAAATCAAAAAAAGTGACTGAGTCAAAAATAAGATTTCAAGATTTAACTGAAACGGAAAAAAAGATATTTATGGATATGTTTTTTATGACAAGTACTTCCACTCAATTTTCAGAATTTATGGGTGTATTTTCTATGATTTTTAATACAATATTCAAAAAAGATTCCTTTTCAGATCCACTCTTTAAAGTCGATGAAGCCATGTGGTCAGCTTTTATGAGTCGCGCACAAAATCAAAAAATTTCTTATATTGAAGTGACTCAAACTGTAAATCCTAAAAATGGTATTGATAAATTTGTTAAATTCAAACAGGCCATGAAAAATAAATACAATATCACCGTAAATACAATAGCCGCTTTTGATCGTAGACAAGGTTCACAGAAAATTTATTCTCAAATGAAGGATTTTTTAAACTTACCTAGTACTGATGCTATTGTTGGAATTAACTTAGTTGCTAACGAAGATTTGCATCCTGCAAAAGATTATAGCGCTGCTTATTCACTATTTACTACATATAGACTTTCAACTCGACCGCAACTTCATGCAACTATTCATGCTGGTGAAACTGGGGATATTTATAATGTTCGCGATGCTTTAGCCATGGGCTCTGAAAGAATTGGTCATGGTGTTTTACTTATGAAAGATTTACCTACATTAAACTATGTGAGAAATCAAAAAATTCCGATTGAAATCAATTTAACAAGTAATCTTATTTTAAATGTAGCTAATTCTATAGCAGAGCATCCTTTTTTATTTTATCATCGCATTGGTATTCCTGTGAGTATTTCTACAGATGACGAAGGAATCTTTAATACAACTATGTCCAAAGAATGTGAATTGATGATTTCTAAAACAGATATTAACTATACTGAACTTAAACAGATTATAATAAATTCAATATCTACATCTTTTGCCAGTGAATCTGAAAAACAAATGCTTTTAAAGCAACTTCTACTAGACCTAACACAGTTTGAAAGTATATATAAACACTAAAGGTGTTTATATATGATTAGTACAAATAGCGTCAGTCTACGTTTTGGCGGTAAAAAATTATTTGAAGAAGCCACAGTTAAGTTCACAGCTGGGAACTGTTATGGCCTCATCGGAGCCAACGGCGCTGGAAAATCTACATTTTTAAAAATTTTATCCAAAGAAATTGAGCCAAACTCAGGCGAAGTTATCATTGAAAGCGATAAACGATTATCTATTTTAAAACAAAATCATAATGAATTCGATGATGTTATAGTTCTAAAAACAGTCATCATGGGAAATTCTAAGCTCTATAAAATTATGGATGAAAAAGAAAAGCTTTACAATAAGCCTGATTTTTCAGATGCAGATGGTGATCGCGCTTCTGATTTGGAAATGAAGTTTGCAGAGCTCAACGGCTACGAAGCTGAATCTGAAGCTGCTGCGTTGCTAGCAGGACTTGGGATTTTAGAAAAAGAGCATTCTAAATTTTTAAAAGAACTGAATCCTTCTGAAAAAGTTAAAGTTTTATTAGCTCAGGCTTTGTTTGGACAACCAGATATTCTTTTATTAGATGAGCCAACGAATCATTTAGACATCTATGCGATCGATTGGCTTGAGAATTTTTTATATAATTTTAATAACACTGTTATTGTTGTGTCACACGATCGCTATTTTTTAAATAAAGTCTGTACACATATTGCTGATATTGATTATTCTAAAATAACAACTTTCACTGGAAATTATGATTTTTGGCTACAAGCTAGTGAATTAAGTCAAAAATTACTTTCAGATCAAAATAAAAAAAGTGCTGATAAAGCTGAAGACCTTAAAAGTTTTATTGCAAGATTTAGTGCAAATGCGTCTAAGTCGAAACAAGCTTCTTCACGCCAGAAACAACTGGAAAAATTAACTTTTAATGATATGCCTACTTCATCAAGACGACGACCATTTGTACATTTTGAATCCACCAGAGAAGCTGGGCAGGATATTATTACAGTTACAAATTTATCGAAAAGTATTGATGGCGTGCAAATTCTTAAAAACGTTTCTTTCTCATTAAATAAAGGTGATAAAGTGATTCTTTTAGGAAAAAATGATTTAGAAAAAACTGTCTTACTTGATCTAATGGCAGAAAAAATGAATCCAGACTCTGGCCAAATTAACTGGGGAATAACAACTACGTGCAGTTATTTGCCTGCTGACAACTCCGAATTTTTTCAAAATGCAGAACTTAATTTAGTGGATTGGCTTAGACAATATTCAACTGAAAAAGATGAAAGTTTTATTAGGGGCTTTTTAGGTAAAATGATTTTTAGCGGAAACGAAGCTCTTAAAAAATCTAATGTTCTTTCTGGTGGTGAAAAAGTCAGATGTATGCTTTCAAAAATGATGTTGTCTGGCGCAAATGTACTGCTACTAGATGGCCCTACAGCTCATTTAGACTTAGAAAGCATTACTTCAGTTAATGAAGGTGTAAAAAAATTTAAAGGTACACTTATGATGTCTTGTCATGATCATGAATTTATTCAAACAACAGTCAATAGAATTTTAGAATTTAAAAATGGCGAATTGATCGAGGACTACCGTGGAACTTACGACGATTATCTTTTAGCCAAAAAAAATAGACTTCACTAGGTGCAACCAGTGAAGTCATTTACTTAGAATTAATTTTTATTTTGATTTAATGTTTTAAGAAGTTCATTGCAACCACCAATTAATTTCCCATCAATGAAAACCATTGGAAATGTTGGCCATCCAGACCATAATTTTAGCGCTAATCGCGGTTTCCACATTGAAAAATAACTGCCGTGTTCGATATACTTATATTTAATTCCAGCTGTTTCTAATGCTTTTTGTGCTTTACTCACTAAAGGATTCTGGCGCATACCAATAATGACATATTTGTTTTCCTGAATGGATTTTTCAGCTTCAGTAATATATTCAGTGTGAAATTGATCTATTGAATCCATTGCTGATTTTGCTAGTGCTATCTCATTTAATATTTTTCTCATTTTATTCTCCTTATAGAATATATTGTTAATTGTACTGTAATTGTCCTTCAACTAATTTTTTATATAATCCATTGAGTTGAATTAATTCACTATGTTGACCAGATTCTACAACTTTTCCTTTTTCTAAAACACATATTTGATCTGCATTTTGAACTGTTGAAAGTCGATGGGCTATTACTAAAGTCGTACGTCCTTTCATTAATTTATTTAATGCATCTTGAACTAAGGCTTCACTTTCGGTATCAAGCGCACTTGTTGCTTCATCTAAAATTAAAATTTTAGGGTTTTTTAATAAAGCCCGAGCAATTGCCACACGTTGTTTTTGACCACCTGACAATTGTAACCCTCGCTCACCAACTAATGTTTTATACTGATCTGGAAAAGACTGAATAAATTCATGTGCATTAGCCATTCTGGCAGCATTTATGACTTCGGCATCTGTTGCATTTGCATAACCATAGCGAATATTATCTTCAATGCTTGAAGATATTAATATTGGTTCTTGAGAAACTAAACCTATTTGTGTTCTTAACCAATTCGGATTTAGATTCTTAATACTAACGGAATCAAATAATATATCTCCGACATCAACATCATAGAATCTTGATAATAAGGCTGCAACTGTAGTTTTACCACTGCCAGAGGGGCCGACAAGTGCTACAACTTGATTTTTATACAATTGCAAATTAAATGAATCTAATATTTTTAACTCAGTTCGAGCAGGATAAGAAAAAGTAATATTTTTAAAATGAATTGAACCTGAAAGTTGTTTTAAGACATGTCCTGATGCTAAATCAATTAATGGCTTTTTATCTAAAATTTCAAAAATTCTTTTTGCAGCTCCAATAGCTGACATAAAATCACCCCATAAACTTCCAAGTGATCCAACTGAAAAAGCGACAATCAATAAATAAATTAAAAACTGAGTCAAATCACCGATTGATAATTGATTCATAATAACATCACGACCACCAAGCCAAACCACCGCTGCAATCGATAAATACCCCATGCATGACGCTAAGCCCATAAACCAACTGATTTGAATAACTTTGTCTCGCACTGATTTTAAAGATTGATTCAAGCTTAAAAAATATCTTTTCTTTTCAAAATCTTCTTGCGCAAAAGATCGAACCGTTCTTACACCACTAATTGTTTCTTCCGCTATAGTCGAAGCTTCAGCTAAACTATCTTGAGCTTTTCGCGAGTAATTTTTTATGCGTTTTCCAAAAATTGCAGCACCTAATGCAACTGGTGGAATAACTAACAACATTACAACTGTTAATCTTGGAGAAGTGCTTAACATTAATAGTATTCCACCAATCGCTCCTGCTAAATTGCGAAGTCCCATGGAGATATTCACACTAACTGCATTTTGAACTATTGTTGTATCGCTAGAAATGCGACTCATTAAATCACCAGTTTTATTAAAATCAAAAAAAGCAATTTCTTGGTCTAAGATGTGACTATATAGACTTTGACGTAATCTTTGAACTATACGTTCACCTGCCATTGTAAAAAGAAAATATCTAAGAGTCGAGGCTATGGCCTGAACTGTAAATACGACTAAAATAAGAAGTGCTATTTTATTTATTTCATCTAAATTTTTAGATTGCAAAGCTTGATCTATCATAGATCTTATAGCTTGCGGATAGGCCAATTGACTGACACTCGCAATGGCTAAAAAAATAGAAGCAATGAATAACATTTTACGTTCTGGCTTGGCTAAAGAAAATAATCTAATCCACATGAGAAAAGACTACTCTGAGTTTTTAATACTGCAATGAATTTTCATTCTTATATTTGAGGCCTACTTTAGTGGGCTAAATTTTTGCAAAGTTTTGGCAAGCTGTTCCATATTTAGTGGCTTAGTCAAATAGGCATCCATTCCAGCTGCAAAACATTTTGATGCGTCATCTAACATTGCATTCGCAGTTAACGCCACTATTGGTGTTCGCGTTGTAGTCTCCAGCAAACGAATTTTTTGTGTGGCTTCAATTCCATTAAGTTCTGGCATTTGAATATCCATTAACACAATATCCCATTTCTGAGTTAAAAACAACTCAACTGCTTTTGCTCCATCTTGAGCTAATGTAACTTGATGACCTAATTTTTTAAGTACCATCTTCATCATCACTTGATTAACTATGACGTCCTCAGCAAGTAGAATATTTAATGAAACTTGGCTTTGTTGATTTAATGCTGACTTTAAATTATTAACAGCAGATGACATTTGATCGTTTGAAACACTCTCACAAGTAATTTGAAAATAAAAAATACTTCCTTTATTTTTTTCACTTTCAAACCAAATTTTTCCACCCAAATACTCACATAGCTTTTTACTAATCACTAAACCTAAACCTGTACCACCATATTTTCGACTGATTGAATTATCGGCTTGGAAAAAGGATTGAAAAAGTTGATTCTGTTTCGAATCCTCAATTCCAATGCCCGTATCTTCGACCTTAAATAACAATTGAGTTGATTGAGAAATATGATCAATTTTAGAAACACTAAGATTGATTGTACCAGATTTTGTAAATTTGACTGCGTTAGTTAATAAATTACTTAATATTTGTCTTAATCTTAAGGGATCAGAAAGTATCCATACTGGTAAGTCCTGAGATAAATTGAGATTAAAATTTAAATTTTTCTCATCAATTTTAAATTGAACTATTTGAATAGTTTCTTCAATAAATGAAGATAGATTAAACTCAAAATTTTCAATTTTTAATTTACCAGCTTCAATTTTGGAAAAATCTAAAATATCATTAATAATAACAGTTAAATCATCAGAAGATGTCTTTATAACATTAAGCATTTCTTTAAGGGGTTCTTGCAGGTTTGAAACTAATGCGAGCTCTGTCATACCACTGATTGCATTTAACGGAGTTCTTACTTCATGACTCATGTTTGCTAAAAATTCACTTTTAAGTAAATTTGCAGACTCAGCTGAAGCTTTTGCATCTTGCAGATTTTTTAAATTATTTCTAGACTCTGCAATATCAGTAAAAGTTGTCACTGCATAATCAGGTAATGTATTTTTTGAATTTAAAAACATAGGAACAGATGAAATAGAAATCCATCGAATTTCTTTTTTATTAGAATATACGCCCATAGTTACATTTTTTTGAATTTTTCCAGTCTTGAGCACAATCATTGATGGATGCTCTTCACCTGGAAAATTTTCACCACTATCACGAGTAGCCCGCCAATCAGGATCCATTGATGTTTTTCCAGTAATTTGATCAGCTGTTAAATCCAACATTTTCAAAGCTGCATTGTTAAAATCAATAATTTTTCCTGTTGAATCTTGCAAGACAACACCATCAGTGATGTGGTCAAAAGTAGTTTTATAGAAATTAAATTTTTCGTTAATTTCTTTATTTTGAATATGAACTAATCGATTATTTAATAATAAAACAACCTGATTTGATAATGCTTTTAATGCTTGGCTTTGTGAAGCTGTTAATTTTCTTGGTTTATAATCTAAGACGCAAATCATGCCTAACGGTAATTCAGTATTAGGTGCACTGAATGGATAGCCAGCATAATACTGTACTGGTGGCCCATCAAAAATAAGCGGTTTATCATTAAATCTTTCATCTAACTGCGCATCTGCAACTTCAAATAATTGCTTCTGCAAAATGCCATGGGAGCAAATGGATAAATCTCTAGAGCTACCTTGAAGACTCAGTCCAATTTTTGATTTGAACCACTGTCGATCCTTATCAACAAGAGTTATAAGCGCAACCGGGGTGTCACAAATTTGCGAAGCTATAAGTGTCAGCTCATCAAAAGCAGTCTCTGCGATAGTATCTAAAATATTTAAATTGTATAAGGCTTCTAATCTTTGATCTTCTTGAGGGTGCATTCCTGAATTCTTCATTTATTAATATTATTTAGAAATATACTTTTTTTCAATAGAAGATACTAAACTTATCATATTCCAGACTTTAATTAACAATCTTAGTTTAACAGTATTTAAACTACTATATTATGTCAAATTTTCATTACAGAAATTTAATTTTTGAATCAAGATTCATTGTCTTCAAAATATTTTTCGATTAAAACAAACTATGACAAATCAATTAAGTAGCCTGTTAGGAATAGTCGCCATCATTATTATTTCAATCACTTTTTCAAGAGATCGAAAAGCCATTAAGTGGAAACCTGTTTTTATGGGTATTTCATTACAGTTTATTTTTGCAATTGCTATTTTAGGAATTCCATCATTAAACATTCCCGGAGTTTTTCGATTTCTTTTTGATTTGTTAAATACCTTAGTCTCAAATTTAGTGGATTTTACTAATGCTGGCTCAAAATTTTTATTTGGTCCCTTGGCTGAAATTAAAGATCCCTGGGGATTTGTATTTGCTTTTCGAGCATTACCAACAATTATATTTTTTTCTGCATTGATGTCTGGATTATATTATTTGGGAATTCTTCAAAAAGTAGTTTCGGCATTAGCTTGGGTCATGCAAAAAACGATGAAAACAAGCGGTGCTGAAACACTGTCAGCTTCTGCAAATATTTTTATTGGTCAAACTGAAGCTCCACTTCTAGTAAAACCTTTTATACCAAAAATGACTCCTTCAGAAATTTACTGTGTTATGGTGGGTGGAATGGCTACGATTGCTGCTGGTGTCGAGGGGGCTTACGTTGGTATGCTCAAGGGCCGAATGAGTGATATCGCTGGACATTTAATTACAGCAAGCGTTATGGGGGCAATTGGTGCTTTAGTCATTTCAAAAATTATTTTTCCTGAAACAAATACTCCTGAAACTTTAAATTCAGTTAAAATAAATTCAGATGAGAAACTAGATACGAATGTTTTAGAATCTATCTCTCGTGGTGCTACTGATGGAATTTCTTTAGCACTCAATGTCGGAGCAATGTTAATTGTTTTTATTTCATTGATAGCTATGCTAGATGCAATTCTTGGTCAAGTTGGACTATGGCTTAATTTAGCAAATCCATTAAGTTTTTCGTCAATTATGGGAATAGTTTTACAGCCAATGGCTTGGCTTTTAGGAATACCTTGGAGTGAAGCTGCAAATGTAGGAAGTCTACTTGGTAAAAAAATTGTCATCAATGAATTTGTAGCCTATTTAAGTTTAAGTGAAATGGGAAATCAACTTTCAGATCGATCAGTGCTTATTGCTTCATACGCTTTATGTGGTTTTGCAAATATTTCGTCGATTGGCATTCAAATCGGAGGTATTGGTGCAATTGCTGGGAAAAATAAATCAACAATAGCCAAACTTGGATTACTTGCTGTACTTGGTGGAAACTTAGCTTGCTTTTTATCTGCTTGCATTGCGGGGATATTGTTTTAGTTTTTTAAAATAGATTAGACTTTTTAAAATATCTGCTGTTTCATAAAATGATGATCCTTAATTCAAATAGTATTGATTTTATTAATTTTTCGAATTGTATAATTTTGACTGAAGACAAAAAAGAAATTAAAATTTCTACGCTTTGGAAAAACCAAACTATTGTATTTATATTTTTACGTCATTTTTCATGTATTTCATGCAGAGCTCATGCTGATCAAGTCTGGAAAAATAAGGAGATCTATGAAAAAAATGGCGCTAAGGTTGTTTTTGTTGGAAATGGACAAGTAGAGCATATCAAAATCTTTAAAGAAGATTTAAAAATTGAATCTGCAATTGTCTGTACTGATCCAGAACTTCATACATTTAAAATAATAGGCTTCAAAAGAGGAATTGTTTCAACAATAGGTCCAAAAGCCTTACTTAATCGATTAGAACTATCAAAAGCAGGTTATCAGCAAATAGCAAAACATAAAGATGACGGCGATCGCTGGCAATTAGGTGGTGTGCTTGTAGTTAACTCTTTAGGAAAAATACTTTTTAAATATTTAAGTGAAGTTTTCGGCGATCATCCTGAAGCAGAATTAGTAAAAACAGAATAAGCAGCCAATTTTGATTATGCAATCAATCTAGTCTTTAGTCTTGCTTGGGTTTGATAGTCTTTGGTAAATAAATTTTTGTATTGCTTAAGATTTTAGAGAAAATTAATCTATATTTTTTTGAAAAGAGGATTCATTTTGAAATTTTTTATTTTTTCGTTTTCTTCATTTTTACTTTTTTTAAGCACATCTTTTGCTACTACTAAGACACTTTTATCAGGTTGGATAGTCAGCGAAGGCTCAACTATTGAGATTAAAGCCAAATACACTTTTGGGACTCATAAACTTTCAACATCTGAAATCAAAGGGTCGGTGAAAGAAGATAATGGAACCTTTTCAGGTCAAGTAAGTGTTCCAATAAAATCGATTAAAGAAGGGCGCAAAGAACTTGAATGTCATTTGCAGGAATCCTTAGGCTTAAATTATGAGAATTCAGGCTTTCCCAAGAAACATGTCTGTGATGATAACGACGAGTTACCAGAAACAGGACCAAACAAAATTGAATACGCTAATATTCAATTTGATATTTCTAGTGTAATAAAAAACAAAGACAAGCTTTCATTGACTGGAAAATGGACTATGCATGGTGTTTCTAAAGAGGAAAAAATTGAATTTCAAGTGAATGAAGAGAACTCGAGTTCTTTAAAAGCACAAGCAGATGTTAAGTTTAGTCTTAAAGATTTTGGAGTTATTGTTAAAAAAGCTTTTGTTATATCTGTAAATGATACAATTGATGTTAAATTAAATTTAGTTTTTAAGAAAAAGGAAATCTAATGAAAAATATAATAGCTCTTATTTTGTCTTTATTTTTAAATATACATATAGCACAGGCTCAAGATTATGCTGCCAGTTTAGGATTAGGAACCAGTCAAATCGACAGTGAAGCTACAAAATCAGTCAGCTTAGCTGGAAACCGTTTTTTTGACTTTAGTTTTTTTCGCTTGGGTGCAGGTCTTCGATTTACAAATTGGCAGCGTCAATCAAATTTTAAAATAAACTCGAACTACACAATAAATGATGTTTCGATCAGTGCATTAAATATTTTTGTTCTTGCTGAAGTCGATGTTCTTAACGATTTTTTGTTGGGTTTTAATATTGATACTTTAGGAACAAGTTTTGGTAAAGACTCTGATTTGATTGGCTTTGCAGAAAAAGCAGAACCTGTTAAATCGAATCTTTTATTGGGTGGAAAAAATGACCGAGGTGCATTAAATTCTGAACTTTATTTAGGTTATAAATACAATAAACAAAGGTGGAATATCGGTTGGTCACATCAGGTGATCGAATATTCTTCGATTGCACCTTCTGCTGATAAGCTTCAACGATTTTTTGATACTTTTATTTTGAGATTTGATTATTTATTTTAGGTTTATTTAGGTTTCAGTAAAATACAGACTCAATTTAAGACCAGTTTCCATCAATGGCTTTTTGAATAAGATGGTTTAGTCTTAATAATTGCTTAAAGTCATGACTCACTATTTTGTTTAGATCAGGCGATGTATATTCTTTAACACTAAGAATTCGGCTTACAAAAAATGTCTTTAGTCGTATCCAATCAATGTCAGGGTGATTCTCATCAAATCCTCTAGGGCATTTTTTTGAAATACTTGTATCATTAAAACCGTCTTTGAAAGTTTTCTTAAAATCTTTATCAGAAAAAAGTTCCTTAAAGGGTT
>JAYUJM010000002.1:0-11465 GCA_043765175.1 Pseudobdellovibrionaceae bacterium
CAATTAATGTCAGGGTGATTCTCATCAAATCCTCTAGGGCATTTTTTTGAAATATTTGTGACATTAAAGCCGTCTTTGAAAGTTTTCTTAAAATCTTTATCAGAAAAAAGTTCCTTAAAGGGTTCAGAGTTTTCTGCGATAGCTTGTCTCATTCTTTTCATTTGTAAAGATGAAGCCATATAAAGACCACCAGCGACGACGATCCCTTGCCATTCAGGTTCGTTCGGCAATAGACCAAAAAATAGCAGCGGGTTTTTTTCAAATCTAGATTTTGAAGGCGTGGTCATTATATAAGAAACCCAGTCTTTGTAGAGTTTCATGTCAGGTCCGACTCTGTTTGAGGATTTTTTTATACGACCAATAGCTTTCTGCGGAAAATGATATCCTTTAGCAACTGATGAAAGTTCAACTTTCAAATGACGGTCCAGTGAGAGAAGTGGATCAATTATTAAATTATTGTATTTTAATTTATTTTTTTCAATCCAGTCGGCTTTGATTTGCTTTGATGCCAGTTTTAAAAAACTAAGTGAGCTTTCTGAAAACTGTGCCGCTTTTTTGCTTGTCTTTGTCAAGTTCGCTCCAGGTTTTAGCTTTCGTTATTTTAGTAGCAATAATTTATTCAGCCCTATTTTGAAGAATAAAAAACCCGCTTTTTCAAGCGGGTTAGTGGCTTTTAGCTTATCGCCTTCAGCTTTATAAAAAAATGGCTCAAAAGGCAGGATGCTCTTTAAACCATTGATTTTACTAGACCCACTTAAATCAAACTCTACAGCACTCTACAAACTAGCTAAATTATAGACTTTTGCTACGTTATTGTGCGGATTATGAATATTCAATTTGTCTGAACTACCCTTCACATTTACTCCAGCTTTTCGAACGTAAATTTGAAACCTGCTAAAGCTCTTCCACCCACCACTAGCCATTAATTTTACAGGTTCCACTCCGTTACTGAGCATCATCGTACACCACGAAGCCCTGAGGCAATGGTATGTAACTCGAGGCAATCCAATTTTTTCTAAAAAATCTCCTAGTTTCGCTGATTGCTCACCGTTGTTCCAGTTTCTCGACCGAGGTAGTACAAATTTTGAATCTAGATTTTTAAGTTTAAGTTCTTTTAATATAAGCAATAAATTTGGTGCAATTTCGACAACTCGATCATCACCACTTTTAGTACATTTAAACCCGTCGAATTTATTCCAACCTGTATCAACTAAAATTGTTCTATTTTCAAAATCAATCTTTTCCCACGTCAGCGAAAATTGTTCAGAATTTCTCATTCCTGAATATAAAGCTAGCACCCAATGATAATACCATTCGGAATTTAACTCTTTAGCTTTTTCTAAAAAGAACTTCGCTTGAATTGCACTGAGGACCGGCGGAAATTTATCATGTTGTTTGTAATTCATTTTTGGTACTGGGTTCGATACAATATAAGAATTTTCTACTGCAAAATTAAAAGCACCTTTTACAAATTTTAAAACAGATTGTTTAGTTGTTGTAGATTTGTTGCTTAGTTTACTTAATATTAAATTCTTAACATCGCCAGCTTTTATAGAATCTACTAAACGAGCTCCCCATTCTTCTCGGGTATATGCATTTAATAAATACTGTGCATCTTTGCATGTTTTCATTGTCCATTCATTGGACTGAATTTTAATATCAAAATAGGCATCTAATAATTTACTCCATGTTGGAATTGTAACTGCTTTTAATTTCGTATCTAAAGTAACAACTATTTGGTTGTAGACACGTTTTGCCTCAGCAAGCGTATTAATATTTATTCTTTTTATAGGTTGAGGAACACCAGTCAAGGGGTGCCTCCGCGAATAACTTACTTCATATTTTTTTCTAATTTCATTATATTTAATGCCCATGTCGTCCTCTTTTGTTTTGAAGAAGACAAATATCAAGTTCGTCTTTTCTATACCTATTAAGTCTGCCAAATTTATAATAAGGAATTTGGCTTGTACTTGTTAGATTTAGTAAAGTCTGAACTGAAATACATAAATATTTTGCCGCATTTTCACTGTTTAACCACTCAATTGTCAAAGACCCGCATGCTTTATTTAGCACTGTGCTGCTTGGATCACAATTTATTTTTTGGGTGCTTAAATTATTTTGAAAAGATGACAATGTTGGTACGTTTAAATTCTTAATATTTTTGCGTAATATTATTTTAGACATAACTACCTCTTTTCCGCTTTTGACATTGTAAACTTCAAGTGCTCGATTAGTTTTGGGTTTAGCTTAATCACTTCTGTAGGGTGACCTCCACCCTTTGGAATTTCAGTCTTAACAGTTGCCCAGCTAGAATCACTAATTTGTTCGATGGCCGACAACACAGCATCTTTGGTTGCTAGGTATGACCAACAATGGCGATATATATTCCGAATAGACATGCCATCCACGATTTCTCCACTTTTAATTTTTGAAACCAACGCTTGTGCTGAAGTATTTTTACCTATTGAAAAATAAAGTGATTTAATCTGTAAATCCATATGCTGTGCTATTGAAATAGCATAATTAACCCACTCTAAACTAATTGGTTCGTTAATATTTTTATTGTTTTGAATTGAATTTACTACGTGAAATTGACCGGCAAGGCTAAGCACTAAACGTTCAAACTTGCCGATATGGGATCTGTACGCTTGATTCGTGATGTTCTCGTTTGTGACAACATCATGAATATAATCAGAATATTTTTTATAAGCCTCGTACGCATTTGGAGCTAAAAAGCAAGGTGTAACAAATGGATGAGGTTTCATATTAAAATCTTTAGTTAATTCGTGTAATGATACAACTAGCAGTTCAATTTTAAATTTTTCATCTTTTAAATCAATACTAGAATCAAACTTTCTAATCTGACTTGATGAATAAGAACAAATTAATTGAAAACGTGCAAGCAAACCATCTGATCCTTTTCCTCTTAATAGTTCATTCGGAAATGCATCAACTAATACATCCCCTTGCGAACCACCAAGAAGGGAAAGAGTCATAGATGGAACAGTTATTATTCCACGGCCAATACGATTTAAGCTAAAACTTTTACCGCCATTAAATGATTCTGTAAGCATTGATCTGAGATTTTCATTCCCATTTCTAACCAATGAATTAAAGAGCCCACTAAGTTCATCACGGTAAAATAAAATTCCTCGAGCATTATGCTTAAATGCTTCAGCAAGCGCTTCGGGCGAGGTATCATTGACTGCAAAAATATAACTTGGAATTGGCACAGCCCTTAACCTTGCAAGTTCATTATCAGCCTCAGCAAGTTTGACATCTTCTTTGTCTTTTTTAAAAACTTTTCGATCAGTATTTAATTTTTCAATCGCCTTTTGATTTTCATCAAACAACGAAATTCTTTTGTCATTATAGAAATCACAGATGTATCTAAAGACATTTTCTAGTGATCCAAATATTGGTGTCTTTTTTGAACTCGGCGGCGCAACTAACATACCCCATAAATTTAAAGTAATTTCAAAGTCTGAATCCTTAATTGGCGTAACTTTATAAGCAGCTCCTAAAATTGATGAGATAAAAGTTAATAAATAAACCAGTACTGCATTAACAGGGACTCCAAGAGCTTTTGCTCGTTTTACAACATAACCCCTGTAAAAATCTGGAATACAGTTTTCATCAATATCTGCTAGTACTCGCTCCTTTAGACTGTAATCTAAAATAGGATCTTCCCATTTTATTTCACCACCCTGATCATAACGGGAAATAGATTCAACTATTTTAGTAATTTCATCATCTTCGATTGGTATTTCACAATAGTTAGTATTCATATCACTTAATACAGAATAAATTTCTTCAAGCGTCAGACCCTTTTCACGAAGTTGGCAGCCTTTCGTAAATAATGTTCGATTACGCATTCCATCTGGAATTTGTTCGCCGAAAGCCAAAATAGCTTTCGAATCACCACCAGCGGCAACAGATGGCTTTTCATCAAACTTTAAAATAAACGCTTCAAGCGCATCAGGAATATGCGAAAGTTTAACTTCGTCAGTTTTGTCGGTGCCTCCGTAGAGTACTGAATAACGATTTCCACTTTTGTGCAACGAACCAGGACCTATAATCAAGCCACCATCATTTCTAATATCTACTCCTGGAACTAGTCCTACATAATTTTTAAACTTTGTATTAGATCTGAATACAATGTGACGACCACCTGAACCTGTTTTTAAAGTTAATGTTTTTATATCTCCAATTAACGGTAAAATATGCTGTTCATAATTTTTAAAGCCATCGTTTTTGTTATCAACATCAATGACAACTAATCCATTACAATTTATTGCATAGTTTGCACTAGGAGTTAACTGCCAGTACTGTCGAAGCAAGTCTTCATTAATGAATTTAAATTCTTTCCAACCTGCCGTGACGGGATGCTTCCCTTGACTGGTACAACTTGCACCTTTCGAGCAAGTGCAACTGCCGTCAGGTAATATTCCTGCCACAGGAAATACTTGAAAGCCATTTCTGTGCGCCCAAAGTGCTCCTTGTGCAGCTAAGGGCATTTTTAATATCTCTGCGTTTGTTAATTGACCTAACTCGCCCTGACCTTGGTTTGGGCTAGTCTGTGTTTTATTCGTTTCATTTTGTGTGATCATACGTGCTCCTGTAAATTGTTTGTTCGTTGTTTAAATTTTTATGACTTTGCAAAGACATAACGAGTTATTACTTAATTTTTTGATAACAATACATAAAATGTCGGGGGTGACGAGTCTCCCCTTTTTGTATATTATTGAAAGGACTAGAGAAAATGATAAAAATTGATGAAGACTATGAGTTTGCAAATGTTTTTTTTGAAGAACTATTTATTAATTTCTCAAATATATTAGCTCAAAAATTTATATCTGATGATCTAAGTAAGAAAATTAATCAAATGGATTACACATATGAAATTAATGAAGTAATTTTTTGGACAAGTGAAATTTTGAATCTTGCAACTAAGTTATCACCCGGGAAATTTCTAGGTAGCGTTTCAAAAAATGGCACTGGTGACAAAAGTATGTCTCAATTAAAAATTATACCGCTTTTAAATATAAATCATATAGATTCAAGTTTCTTTGATGAACACAGTTATTTTTATTCACTTCAACGGTCTAGCGCGATCAACAAGTGGAAGCATCAGCACCCAATTAACAGTAAAGAACTTGGCAAAATAATTGAGTCAATAAACACAGATGAACTAAAAATGAATTTTGATCAACAAACTAAACAATCAATTAGTAAAATAATTATGAATTGGTCTGATAACGAAAAAAATGCCTTATTTGGAAAATATGATGCTTTCACAGAAGAAGAATTTCTTAGTCAATTTCCAAACGATGCAATAAATGATACATTAAATCAATTAAACGATATGGCTTCTAAAATTAATACTGATATCTGTGAATACAATAACCAAATATTAGATTTTAAAAAAGAAATAATTGCTTTGAAAAAAGATAAGTCATTTATTTTTTTAGCTTTCAGAATTGATATGATGTTTTCTTTATTACCGATAGATAAGGAGGGCTATTCATATGTCGATTTAGTAAAAGAATGCTTTAAATATAGTGAGAGTCTTGACTCTTTACCCAAAATAGATATTTTAAGGAGTAATTACATAATTAGTAATTTACCCAGCACATTCAAGCCGTGTGTCTTTGAGGAATTATGCAACCCTTGCAAATGCCCTGAACAAAATGGCTTTAAAAAATGTTTAAATCCTCCTAGATGTAAAAATTGTGACTATACAAAATCTGTAGTTGAGATAGACGCACACCACGACGACCCGTTCGGAGGATTTGAATTTTATGATGGTAGTGATTTTTGCTATTCAATATTAGGATATCGATCTATTAAGAAAAAATTACCAGGAGTACTTAAAAAAATGAAAAAAACTAAAAGAAAAAATGTATCTAAAAAAACAAAAATTGATAATTCAAATGAACCTGTGTTAATAATTGGAAAACAATAGCTTTGTCGCAAAATAAAAACAATCGTCAGTAATGTCAGCTCCAAGTATACCAATATAAAAATGCTAAATTTCACTGACAAAATTCATTAAAAATGATAGATTAATCTATAAGTTGTAATTAAGGTGCGCGCCAAGCGCCTTAATAATGTTCTAGAATTAATCAACCACTGCTCAGCAAGCACCATTTTTTGATTTAAAATACAATTAATTTTAACTAAGCTGTTTCGTAAACCTGCAGCGCATGACATAGTTGCTAGCTGTCCGAAAAAATCGAGGTATATTAACAGTCTCTAGACACAAATAAATTCCCTAATTGACTTCAACCAAGGCTGAAATAAAATAAACTAATGAAAATTTCAGATGCTTTAAAAAAATCCTTAACATATTTAACTTCGCTTAGTGCAGAGCAGAGCATCGAAAGAGATCCCTACTGGCCAAAATGGGACTCACCCTGGTGGCATATGTGTTTACTTCATGAAATAGGTTTGTCTGATCAAATTCCAAAATCAATCGTATTCAAAATGGTCAATAAATTGAAAACACATTACTTGCCTGTCTTTCCAATCAATGAATCTGATTTTCCTGCTGGCACAGACCCTTACAGACAGGTTGCTTGCCCATGCGCTGTTGGCAACATGTATCAAGTTTTGTTTGCCTGTGGTGTTGATTTAGATCAGGAGCTTCCGTGGATGAAGCAATGGATTTTAAAATATCAACTTTCTGACGGCGGACTAAACTGTGATGAGAAAGCCTATACAAAGTCAGTGCCTAAAAGCTCAATCGTAACAACAGTTGCTTGCCTAGAAGCTATTTTGTTCTGTAACAAAAATACTTTATCGGACGAAGAAACTGTATTTTTAGATCGTGGTGCAAATTATTTGCTGAAACAGAAGTTATTTCGCAAAGTTTCAACAGATCAGGTCATTGACGACAACTGGCTTGAAATCAGATTTCCTCGTTTTTACGAATATGATTTTTTACGTGGATACTATTTCTTAGAAAAGTGGCATCAGAATTCTGGATTTAAAATTCCAACCTCTTTAACTGATGAAGTGAAGGATTTAGTTGCGAAACAAACGACCCCAGAAGGTATTCGACTTAAACGATACAACTTGTTCGACAAGCAAAGCTATAATCCAAATAATGATGGTACGTGGTCTTGGGGTGAAGCTTCAGAAATTGATTTAATGAAAGCTGTGAGTTTTGACGGTCGTATCTGCGAACCGCTTACAAAAAAGTGGAATGAAGTTATTTCTAAAAAAGAACTCCTTCCCGAATTTAAAACCAAACGGCTTATTTTGAAACCTGTTACTGCCGACGACATTCCGTCGTACACAAAGCACTTTGTAGATTATGAAGTGATCGAGCATCTTGCCGCTGGAGTTCCTTGGCCATACCCTGCAAACGGTGTTGAGTGGTTTTTAAAAGAAGTCATATGGCCGCACCTGGGTGTTAATCGTTGGTTATGGGGCATTTTTGAAATAAATAATCCTACTGAACTTATTGGTTGTGTTGATCTGTGGCGTGACGGACATCCAGAAAACAGAGGCTTTTGGCTTGGTAAAACATTTTGGGGCCAGGGTTATATGACCGAAGCTGTTGAGCCCGTGATGAACTATGCTTTTAAAGAACTTGGATTTGAAAAACTAGTCTTCGCTAATGCTGTGGGAAACATAAAGTCACGTCGTATTAAAGAAAAAACTGGATGTCGTCTAATAGATATCAAGCCCGCAAAGTTTGTAAATTCTAAATATACCGAACATGAAATCTGGGAGTTGAGAAAAGAAGAATGGTTGAAGAATAAAAACTAAATTTAAAAATATTTATCTTCGTATTCCCCACATTTTTAGTGCATCACTTTTTACAGGCATAAGCTGAATATTATCGTTAGTAATTACACATTCTTTGTTTTGAATACTTTTGATAATTTCTTGCGTATCAATATTCATTTTTATCTGGATATGATTTAATGCTTTGTTCGCTAACTTTTGCAAGTTCCGATAAAACTCTCTATTTTCAGTTAAAGTCCGAAAAGCGCATACTGGCCCTAGACCAATATTATTATCGCCATCATAACAGCCGCCAACATCGAAACTTTTTAAGAAATCGTCAGAATGAGCAATATGCTTATTTCTGTAATTCATTATACTATCATGAAACTCTCTTTCAGTTACATTTGCTTGACCTATAATTTGATCGTGCTCAATCTTCTCCAAATCATGATCATATATAGATTTTGAAATTGCATAGCCTAACCCACTACTTCCAAAACATCGAGCATATGCTACTATCGAAAGACAAGTCATAGACTCAATTATAAGTGATTCTATTTTACTGTTTAAATTATTAATGATGTATGCAGTAGTTTTAATAACAATTTCTAAATCATGTTTCGTAACATTTTTTTTAATCAGATTCAGCTTCAATCCATCAACTCTTTTAGAGCCTGAAATTTTCTTAAAAGACCCGTCTTGTACATTCATTATATTTCCTAAGTTGATTTAAAATATTTAACATTAAAAGGAGTTAGTATATAAGTCGACAAAGTATAAACTAAAATTTACATTCATCAAAAAAATTCTCTGACTGTAATTGAAGATATTTTGTATTAAGAGTCTCTATATTTGTCGCACACACGCTGACTGTATCAAACTCAGAATTTCTAAAAGCTACAATCTTTTTATCATCAATTCCTTCGGATGTTGCTATTGCCATTTTATTTTTCAAAATTGAATTATTGCTTAAATCATAAAATACCGATCCTGAATTAATGTTCACTAAATCATCATCTTTAGCTATAATAAAAGCTGAACTATTAAATTTTATTTTTGGTACAGAATAACATATTAACTTCGGTGTACCGGTATTTTTAGGACATTTAAAATTGTGTGCCTTTACTAAAAACTTATCACTGACCTTGCAGAATTTTTTTGTACCACACGATTGAACCACCCAAAAATTTACTTTATCAATACAGTTTTCACTTTCAAACGCTTCGGTTTTAATACCTAGATCAACTTTACAAGAACTTGCATTTGCATTGCTACTTGTCAGAACAGAGAAAAGGGATAATATCGTTACCCATTTGTATTTTAATAAAAGCTTTTTCCATATCTTTTGTTCCATATATATAACTCCTCATTTCACTACAATAGGCCCAATAAAAAATCTCCTCATCACTCCAGATTAACCACGAAGATGTATTGGCAACACCTAATACGATCCCTTTTGAAAAGTAATTATCTAAACTCTTTTTTTCTACTAAGTTCTTTAATGAAAAGCTATTAAATGACCAAATAGAGCAAAGGCAAAGAAGTGATATATAACCCAGATAATTCTGAGCATTATTAAATTCAATACCTTCTTTTTTATCTAGCAGAAATCTAATTGCCATACCAGACGCTAATATCATTATATATACAGGAACAGCAACAGGCACAATCGAACAACCAAAAAGTGTAATAATAATTGCACTTACTAAAATAATTTTTTTATACTTTTCAGCTTTTATTAATTTTGGATAAAATTGTGCAAATATAAGCGAAGAAAGTAAAATCAAAAGTCCGATTGCGTTTGACTGCTCTTCAGGTGAATATCTAGCGAGGTTCTTGAAAAAGAAATAAATTGATCCTTTAAAAGATGGATAAGCAGGAATTCCCATCTGATCGAAATAACCCAATGAGTAGCAATAAATTACTATTCCGATCGATGTTAGAAGTATAGTAATAAGCTTGAAAAGTTCATCAATACTAAATAATTTATTCTTATCGTCGCTAATATAATCTCCTTTATTAATATTCTTTTCTAAAAAAATTTTATGTGTACACAATAATTTATTAAAAATAGAAATTCAAGACTCAAAGTGAATTTATACATTTTATCCGCTCAATTTGAGCCATTCCTTAGTCGAACAAAAAATAGCCTTACTTTGAAAATTTATCTGAAAAAGGAGCTGCAAATTATAGACAATACTGCAAAATTTAATATCATAATCCAAAATAATCAATTTTTAGAGGCATACGCACAAGTGGAGATACTCATTTTGAAAAGTACTGATGATTAAATCTCATAAAAAATTCACACAACTTTTTCCGACCCATACCCACCCCGTAAATTAAGTTTGCAGTTTTTTGTGGCCGGGGTGTCTAATAAATTATTATGAGTTGTAATTGTTAAACAGATTATTTTTGCAGTGGGGCATTTAAGAAAATCATTCACCAAACTTTTTCACTAATTTTTCTTTTAAAGCAGAACGTTCCTTTGGGCATACTATTTTATTGGCGATATAGTAGAATAGCAAATCGTCTTCTTTTGAGTAAACATTAAATTTAATTTCCAGGTCTTCAATATTTTTAAATCCCAATGGTGCATTAAAAAATTTACATCCGTTCTTTTGCATTATCAATTTTAGATTTGAACTTTGCTCATCGGAAACTTCGCTTTTAGTAACAACGCTCTTTTGATTTATTTTAACGTGACCGTTATCTATATACTCGCAATATAGCCCGGTTAAAGTGGGATCATTTTTAATTTTCTCCGGTGCCGCTTGGTTTAGTAGTTCGCAGAAATGCAAGGCAGATGGCTTGCTTTCCGAGACTAGTTCTACTTTATGATTAAATTCAAAGTAACTAAATATTTTTTTGTAAATTGCTGCATCTAAAAATGCCCATTGTCCAGCTAAGTATATCTGAAATCCTATAAAAATTATTATACCAGTAAGCCCTAAAGTATTCCAAAAAAAACCTTTAAGCTTACTCATCCAACTTGACCCGTTTAATTGATATTTCAAACGTACCCTTGAAGAAGTCCTCTTTTAGAATCTTTTGAATAGGTTCCTGAGCATCATCCTTACCAAACAATAAGAAATGAAGGCTTACACCTAAGTGATTGGCCACCTTCACAGCCTGGCTGGGGTTTGGTGATCTGTTATTTAACCATTCAGCTATGGTTGATTTAGGTACACCTGTGGCCTTAGAAATCGTCGCTAAGGTGTGACGTTCTTTATCCATGAATTGTTTCAAGACTTTACCTATTTTTATATCCACAATATCTAGCATTGCCTGACTCCAATATAAATATCAGACCAGTTCCGACATCTCGAACGATAAAATGACTTGTCGTTTATTTATTCGAGATATCGGCGATCTGTTTTAAAATGTTCACCTTATAGTTATTACAAGGAGGCGTTCTTGATTTTAAAAATCGAATGGTCAAACAATGATTGATTTTGATATGCCTGCGTTCGGACGCTCTACATACAAAATCTACAAAGACTCTACTGCTGCAATTATTTACTGTGATTTCTTGTTAGACTCAAAATATGAGCTCGATATTTGTTCTTGTTCGTATGTTATTGTTTTGCTTATCGTATTTTGGAGAATAAAAAACCCGCTTTTTCAAGCGGGTTAGTGTTAAATAAAATGGCTCAAAAGGCAGGACTCGAACCTGCGACCAAGCGATTAACAGTCGCTTGCTCTACCAACTGAGCTACTTTTGAACG
>JAYUJM010000003.1:0-3786 GCA_043765175.1 Pseudobdellovibrionaceae bacterium
GGAGTGAATTTTTTTGATAATGCTGAAGTTTATGCGAATGGAAAATCTGAATCAATCATGGCCAAAGGTTTTAATCAATTGGGTCTTCAACGAAATGAATATGTTTTAACTACAAAATTTTTCTGGGGAATTGAGGATCGAATAAATTTTAAAAACACATTAAATCGAAAGTATTTAACTCAAGCGATGAACAATTCTTTACTTCGATTAAATACTGATTTTGTAGATGTTGTCTATTGCCATCGTTATGATCCAGAAACCCCCATCTCTGAAATTGTTTTTACTATGGATGCTTTTATTCGCCAGGGTAAGGCCTTATATTGGGGAACAAGTGAGTGGCCGGGGGATGCCATTAGTAAGGCCTATAATTTTGCCATTGAAAATAGTTTAAATCCCCCCATAGTTGAGCAGCCTCAATATAATTTGTTAGAGAAAAATAAAGTTGAAAAAGAATTTTCTGAACTTTATTCAAAAATGAAACTTGGTTTAACGACGTGGAGTCCGTTAGCCTCTGGTCAGCTGACTGGTAAGTATATGACTCAAATTCCTGACGGATCACGTAGGACTATGAAATCAATGACTTGGTTAAATGATATTATGGATCAGCCTCAAAATATTTCTAAAACAAATCAGCTTAAGCTCATTTCTGAACAATCAGGCGTTTCAATGACCCATTTAGCAATAGGTTGGTGTGCTTTAAATCCCCATGTAAGCACTGTTATTTTAGGCGCGAGTCATTTAGACCAACTGAAGGAAAACTTAGCAGTTATTTCAAAGCTTAATATCATCAGAGATTTTAAGAAACAGCTTGATTTAATTTAGGACTTTAAGCACTCTGAGCGCTTCAATTATGGAGGTACAAATGAAAAATCTTTGTCTTGTTTTTAGTTTAGTTGTTTTACTTTTTTCAAACCATTTATCAGCGGCTACGAAAACTTTTGTTTATTGTTCTGAGGGAAGTCCAAGTATTTTCAATCCTCAGTTAGCAACTGATGGAGCTACTTACAATGTCACTCGGCAAATATACAATCGCTTAGTTGAATTCAAACCAGGAGAAACTGAAATTATTCCTGCATTAGCAGAAAGTTGGAAAGTTTCAAAAGATAATTTAACATTTACTTTCAAACTTAGAAAAGGTGTTAAATTTCATACGACTAAAGAATTTACACCAACACGTGACTTTAACGCTGATGATGTGATTTTTACTTTCGATCGAGCACGATCTAAAGCTAACCCATTTAATAAAGTCAGTGGTGGAACATATGAGTATTTTGAATCTATGGAAATGGGTAAACTTATCAAAGATATTAAAAAAGTTGATGATTACACTGTTGAGTTTGTATTAAATAAACAAGAAGCGCCGATGTTGGCAAATTTAGCAATGGACTTTGCAAGCATCACGTCGAAAGAATATGCTGACAAAATGTTAGCCGGTAAAACTCCTGAAAAATTGGATACATTTCCTGTAGGCACTGGGCCTTTTGTTTTTAGCAGTTATCAAAAAGATACAATGATCCGTTTAGAAAAATTCTCTCAATTTTTTCGTGGAGCTGCAAAGTTAGATAAAATAGTTTATTTAATTACAGTTGATGCGAATGTTCGCACCCAAAAATTAAAAGCGGGTGAATGTCATTTAATAGCAGAGCCTGCTCCAGCTGACTTAGCTTCGCTTAAAACAACAAAGGGACTTTCTGTTTTTTCGCGTCCAGGAATGAATGTTGGATATTTAGCTTTTAATACTCAAAAAAAACCATTTGATAATGTCTTAGTTAGACAAGCTATTTCTCATGCGATTAATAAAAAAGCGTTAATTGATGCCATCTACTTAGGGAATGCTGAAGTTGCCAAGAATCCTCTTCCTCCAACAATTTGGTCTTATAATAAATCAACTAAAGACTATGATTACAATCCAGAAAAAGCGAAAGAGCTTTTAAAAAAAGCAGGATTTGAAAAAGGATTTGAAACAGATTTGTGGACATTGCCAGTTTCTAGACCCTATTTACCAAACGGTAAAAAGGCAGGCGAGTTAATGCAAGCAGATTTAGCCAAAGTTGGAATCAAAGCTAAACTTATTACATATGATTGGCCCACATATCTGGATAAATCGGGTAAAGGCGAACACCAAATGTTACAAATGGGTTGGTCCGGTGATAACGGCGATCCAGATAATTTTATGTTTGTGTTATTAGCTTGTGCCGGGGTAGAGGCAGGCAGTAATCGATCTCGCTGGTGTCACGCTCCTTTTGATAAATTAGTTACTGATGCAAAACAAACTATAGACGTTAAAAAACGAACTGAACTTTATAAAAAAGCGCAGGATGTTTTCATCCAACAAGCGCCATTTATTTCTTTAGCTCACTCAGTTATATTTCGTGCAGCTTCAAGTAAATTAAAAAATTATAAAATTGATCCATTCGGTGGAGAATACTTTGAACGTTTAGATTTGGAATAATTTATTCATGTTCAAGTTTGTACTGAATCGAATTTTAGTTATAATTCCCACTTTTGTGGGAATTACTTTAATTTCATTTGGTCTAATACGATTAATACCAGGTGACCCAGTTCAGTTGCTGCTCGGTGAGCGTGGAGCCAGCCCAGAGGTCTATCAAGAAATGCGCGCTCAATTAGGACTTGATCAATCAATTCCAGTTCAATATTTTCGCTTTGTTAGTCGTGCTTTGCATGGTGATTTTGGGCAATCTATTGTTTCTAAAAGACCAGTTATTGAAGAATTTATCGGTCGATTTCCAGCTACAATGGAATTAAGCATCGTGAGTCTATTTTTTGCGATAGTCATTGGAATTCCTCTTGGAATTCTAGCGGCACTTAAACGAAATAGTTTATATGATTATTCAGTCATGAGTGTAGCACTTGTAGGATATTCAATGCCAATATTTTGGTGGGGTTTATTGCTTATCATGTTCTTCTCAGTTCATTTAGGTTGGACTCCTGTTTCAGGACGAATCTCACCGTTGTTTGAAGTAGAAACTTGGTCAGGTTTTTTACTTCTAGATACATGGATTAATGGTGATGGTTGGCCAGCATTTAAAAGTGCACTTTCGCATTTAATTTTACCCTCAATAGCAATTGGAACAATTCCGCTAGCAGTTATTGCAAGAATGACTCGCTCATCAATGCTAGAAGTGATTGGTGAAGATTACGTTCGAACAGCGAAAGCTAAGGGTCTTACAAAATTTTCTGTTATTTATATTCACGCATTACGAAATGCCATGATTCCTGTTATGACAGTGATAGGTTTACTGGTTGGTTCCTTAGTCACTGGAGCTATCCTTACTGAAACTATTTTTTCTTGGCCCGGTATTGGTCGTTGGCTTGTAGCCAGTGTGACTTCACGAGATTATCCTGTGATTCAAAGTGCTATTTTATTTATATCAATCATCATTGTTTTCATTAATTTATTAGTTGATATTATGTACGTAGTTATAAACCCCCGAATGAGAGGGGGTTCATAATGTCTGGATTTCAAGAATTTTGGTATTTTTTTAAAAAAAACAAAGGTGCCGTCGCTGGACTTTTTTTTATTTTATTATTTTGTTTAATCGCATTATTTGCTCGCTGGATAGCTCCTTTTGGCGAGGCAGAAATAGTCTCCGATCAATTGCAGCTTTCGCCTTTTTGGAATCAGCCTGCAGGCTCTGTAAAATATTATTTAGGAACTGATGATCTAGGGCGAGATCTATTATCACGTTTAATATTTGGCGCGCAAGTTTCAATGGGAATTGGTTTTTCAGTTGTCATTATTTCTATGATTATTGGAACTGTATT
>JAYUJM010000004.1:0-11412 GCA_043765175.1 Pseudobdellovibrionaceae bacterium
AAATATAGAACGAATGATTTTCCAAACAGTGTTGGTAATAAAAACGATTTTATAAAATGAAATAAGGGTTTACGGTCCATTTTGAGTCATTTTATAGGATAAAATAAATTTTTCAAGGCTTCATAATTCAGCTTGTTATGACGATCAGGCAATATGCTATTTTTTTCAAAAAAGTTTTATTTAATCCTTTATTTTTTGCTTTATATACCTTTTGTCGCTAAAGCTGAAGCTTTGCGATTATGGAGTCCACCTTTTTTCATAGAAAATGAAGTCGATTTTTCTACTCCAAAAGGACTCGAAGAAGAAGTTCAATTTTGGATCAAAATTTACACGCAATACACCACTCAGCAAGGTGTATTTCATATTTCAGGTGATATTACCAACATACTAGGTGAAATAGATGTCTCTCCAATTTATTTAAATAAAGAATGGGGACCTATTCGTAAAGAAAAAGAAGCTGAAAAAATGATTCGCATAGAAAAGAATAAAATTGCAAAAAAAATGAATATCAAAAATGTTAAGAAAATTAGACTGCAAATGGGTTTAAAAGATCGTATGCAAACCGCTCTATTTCAATCTGGTGCCTACTTACCTATGATGGAGCAAGTTTTTAAGAAACACAATTTGCCTTTAGCTTTGACTCGAATTGTGTTCGTTGAAAGTTCATTTAATGTAAAAGCCCAATCAAAAGTTGGAGCCAGTGGATTATGGCAAATTATGCCCATTATTGGAAAAAAATTTAAATATATAAAGCCCCATTCCGACCAACGAAATCATCCTGAATACGCTACAGAATTAGCCGCGAAAATATTAAAGCAAAATTTTCAAATACTTAAATCGTGGCCTTTGGCAGTCACTTCTTACAATTTTGGTGTCGGTAGTATGCTTAAAGTGAAAAGAAAAATGAAGAACTTCTCTGATAAGGACTTATTTAATTCAAAAGAATTGAATAAATTTATTGGTTTTGCATCTAGAAATTTTTATGCCACATTTTTAGCTGCGCTCTATGTAGAAAATCATGCAAATATTTACTTCGGTGAGCCCTTATATATAAGTCAAAGCTACGATTTAAAAAATAATACATTAAAGGAGTCAAAGAAGATGACTCAACTTATTTCTGATTTCAATATCACTCATGAAAATTTTATCAAATATAATCCTCATATTCATTCAAAGTATTTAAAAATTACTTCTCAAGTTCCTGCAGGGACATTGTTTTCAATACCTCGTGAGCTTAAAGATCTAAAAAATGCAGATATTCTACCGGAATAAAGCTAGACCTTGTGCTAGAGTTTTTTAGCCAGAGCTTAATGTTATTGAACGAAATTTGACCACTGACTAGGCTTAAGTAAAGTTTAGGTGGTGTCTGTGAAATTATTATTTATTCTTTTTCTATTTTTTAAGTCTTTATCATTCGCTGAAACTTCAAAAACAGATTGTTCATCAATAGATTTAAGATCAAATTTTTTCTTAGTTATGAGAAATCAAAAATCTTTAGCCTGGTGTTTTGCTCACTCTGCTGCTGATAATTTGCAATATACTGATCGAAGCCAACAGCAAATATCAGCTGCAGATATAGCAATAAATTATTCTAAATCTAGTTATTCAAAACTTGTGAATTTAATGCAGCAGGATCAATCAGATGGTGATGGTAATTCTCCTCGACAGTTTGGATTAACTCGGGATGCTGCACAAATGATTATTAATGAAGGCGGATACTGTCCCGAATCTTATTTTCCATCTGAAGATTGGATTAAAATTAATAATGATAATACTGCTGAAACAGTAGAGCTAAGGTTAGCAGTTGATCAAATTTATCAGCTACAAAATAAAATTCATTCAGATGTTTATACTCAAGAAAACCAGTTGCCTTTTTATTATAAATTTAAACATATTAGTAAAGAAACTTTTTTCAAGCTTTTGCGAAACAACAAAAAAGAAAATTTACTTGAAGTTTTCCGAAAAACAGCGTGCGATGCTTCAAGAATACCATTTAAGAATAAAATGAAAATAGTTATGAAAACTAAAATGTTTGATCTTTTCTCAAGATTGAATGATTTTTTGAGCCGCAACAAATCTGTCTCTGTCGATGTATACAGCCAGATTTTTAGAAATATTGATGACAATAGTGGATCAATTAAAAATTTGCACTCTGTTTTATTATACGGTCGACAATTTAATACTTTAACAAATCAATGCGAGTATTTGATCAAAAATTCATATTCTGAAAGTTGTTCCCGATATGATTCAAGGCTTCGATGTGATCGAGGCTATTTGTGGTTTCCTGAAAAAGTTTTAAAAAAGAATATGACAAGCGCAGTTTATTTTAATTAATTTTTAACATTTTTTTCATATTATTTTATTTTGTCCTTTAATTTAACTGGGTGCACTTGAGTTGCTTTTAATACGTCTTCATCGAACATTTGAGTTAGTTGATTTATGTAATCAGGGTCATCGCAACCAAAACCAATTTCGTAATTATTATCAAGACTTTGATCATCTAAATTGAGGCTGCCAATAAAGGCAGTCTTATTGTCAAAAATATAAATTTTTGAATGAGAGTATCTAGGGTATCCGTATATAATACCTTTACCTTGTTGATTTAGGATGACATTTTCAAGTCCACCTTTAATAGATTTTTTAGATAAAGCATGTGTAATAGTCTGACCCAAAAAATTTAATACAGCAGAAGCCTGATTTGTTGGCCATTGATCTTCTTTGTGAAATTTAAAAAACATAGTGGCTTCATTGTTGTTTTTACTTTGTCCTGGAAGGATAAGTCGAAAATCATAACCATTAATTACTTTTTCTTTTAGCATATTAAATATATTATTTTTTTCGTAAATCATTCCAGGCGTGTACATTTTTAATGACTGAGTTGAAGAGATTAAGTTGTCAGATAAATATTGATCTATTTCATCTTTATTTCGTCGTGGATTTTGAATGTAAATTTTACAGTTATTTAGAGTATTATCATTTACAAATTCAAAATTATTAATTTTATCGTAATCAGAGAAAAAATTCCACTGCCAAACAAATTCGTCCGCGGCTTCATGGCTAATTCTTCTAGATTTGATGTACACATCATTATCTCGAACAAATTGATTTTCTTCGTTAGCTTCGTTTTGATATTTAAGAAAATTCTGACCACCTAAAATCACTTCTTCTTCATCCACTATAAAAAATTTTTGGTGCATCATTCTTTTAATGTTCCCACCTTTTTTTAAGTGATCAAACACTTGAGTCACTTTTATGTTATTGTTTTTTAAATATTTATAGCACGGTGAAGATAAGGTTTTCATATATAAACCTTCAGCAATTATTCGAACATCAACATTTTCTTTTTCTTGCTTTTCAATCATTTTATCAAATAAAAATTTTGAACTTTCTGAACAGTCAAATACCATAACAGACATCCAAATACTTTTTTTGGCTTTCGAAACTATTTCTAATTTTTTATCAAATGATTGGCTATCTTTTAAAATTTGTATATTTTGGATATCAGAACTATTTTGTGCATGTAAGTTATTAAGAAAACCAACAGAAATAGTTATTAATAAAATCCACTTTATATTTCTGTAATTTATTTTCTTAATTAGATTTATCACGTAAGCCTCCGCTAACTGCTACTTTGCAAGCGTAGAGCCATGATCAGATTAAACAAGATTGTTTAAAGTGTTTATATTCTCAAAATAAGACAATAACTTTTTAGCAGTTGGATAATTTACTTACACTTTTTCGCTAGTATATTCTTTAAAGTATCGAGTTCTTTATTCGAACTTAGGCTCCAGTTGTATTCCTTACAGTTTAAATATTTCGGAAACGCAATTTCTTGATCGCCAATTGTTGTATTGGAATCGTTGGCAATAATTTTTGGCAGCTGGTTTGATAAAAATTGATTATAGCTAAAAGAATTCATAAGACTTAAATTTAACAAATCAGCCGCAATTTCAGCTGAAGTTACGTATGAAATAATTGAACTATTAAATACAGGTTGGTAATTTTCTTTTTCATTTTTGTGTATACGATGAATAAAGGCTAAAGTTTTTATACCTTTTTTATCAAATTCATTTTTGAGTTTAAAGTAAATAGGCTCGTCTTTATCTGCATTGTCGCCGATTAAAATGATTTGGTCGGGATTTGCTTTTTTGACAATATTTCTAATCGTTGTTAATTTATAGTCTTTTTCAAAAAAACTACTTCTAAAATACGTACTACCTTTTGGAAATTTATTAATCGCCAAAAAATTAAGATGCGATTTTTTAACTGTGTCACTTCCGACGATGCTATCTACTGCGGCCGTAACATATTGAATATCAAGTTCATTTTGATATTGTGCTTTAAGAGTATTTAATAAAAAGCTCATGCCCATGAATGCCGATGTAGTTTTATATGTTGAAATCATATCAACTGTATTTCTAGCGCTAGAAACTTTCAAAGTGTCATCAATATCAGAAATTATTAAGACTTTTGCTGAAATAGAAAGTGTCATTGTCGTTAACATTAAAAACGGTAGCAATATTTTAAATTTTTTCATAAGTTCTTCTTTTTAAAGAAATTATCTTGAATATTGAAATGGAGCAATCTTAAATAGAGTTGTTGAAGTTCGTGAGGTTAATTTTTGAGTCAAATTCTAGTTTTTTTCTATATAATTTTTATTTTAGCTACGGCGACAGGGCAGGGGGCTTCAAAAGAGCATGTGGTCATTATAAGTGGTTATGATGATGTTATTAAGCAAGCTGAAAACACGAGCCTTGTTAGATCTATAATTAAGTATTTTGATAAAGAGCAAGTCTATGCTGGAATGTCTGATTTATATCAAGTTATCAATCAAAAAAATGACTCTTTTTTTTATTTAGTAAGTGCCACCTCACACTGGTTTTCTGACTCAATAGGCTTACTTTTGAATAAATCCAATTATCCGCAGCATCAAAAGTATCTTAGGAATTGGCTTTATGAGTGGTCTGCAGTGGATTTTAAAATTAAAAAAATGACCCTTATTTTAAGTCAAAATAAAAATGATCACTTCATAGTTATTTTTGATAATTCTGAAGCCAGTCAGATTTTAGCAAAAGATATTTCTGAGCTTTTCCCAGCACAAGTGTTGCAAGTATACTTAAGAAATGTTGTGGCGAAAAAAAATACTGTTCTAAGTATTGGTTTTTTTACTGCTTTTGATATTGCTATTTATGAATATGAACAAGGTCGATTAGATGAGCAATCCGTTCTCAAGGTGGGTCAAGCAATTTTGGCTATCAATGAAAAATCTCTGTTATTTCCAAATTATGCGATTTGTCCAAAAGAATACAACCCTTGCTCAGAAAATGTGGCTCAGAAACTTTCAACATTAATATGTTCAGACCTAAAAAATCATATACAAAAACTTTGCAAGAACTAAGTATTCTTAGACCAAAGCCTAGCGCAATATTTGAGTTCTCTGGTAGTATGAAATCTATGAAAAAAAATATTATAGCATTTTTGGCATTATTTGTTTTAAGTTCTAGTTTTACATTTCAAGCTATGGCCGTGTCTGATAAAGACATTGATGCAAAAGTAAAAAAATCTAAAAATGGTGTATTTCTTTATGTTTGGAGTCACCAGATGCCTTACAGTCAGATTGGATTGAAAAATGCAAAAGCTGCAGCACTTAAGCAAAAATTAGATTTTTTACCAGTGAATGATATTTATGATATCAATGCTAAGGAAAAAGATAAATTAATGTCAGTTAAAATTTGGTCTCAAAATCAAATTCAACATTTTCCTGCAGCATTCATTTTAAAAAAAGATCAAACATACGGTCCATTTATGGGTTTGAAATCTAAAGATTCATATAGTTCTTGGTTTCAAGAACAAAAAAATAGGGATATTGCAAGCATGGATGTCTTACCTACAAAAGATAATTTTAAAGTGATTGACGATTCAAATCTATGGCAAGTCACCGATTATATTACACCAAAAAAGCAACCTCGATATTTTTTTCGACCAGATTACTTTGGTCGATATATCCCTTATACAAATGTGACTTCAAATAATATCATTAATGTTAAAACTAAAGAAGAAGCCGTTGTTTCAGGCCTAGTAGATGCAGTTCCTACTCCTGATGGAATCTTTTTAACTGTTCCCTATGATTATCTTCTTATATTTAGTCATTTGAATTTTTTTGAATTTGATAAATTAAACTTTGGAGAGGGTTCTTCACGTCCAGCTCGAGTCTTACGTGATTCAAGCTTAAGTGGAGCTTACCAAACGATTGCGCAACTTGGAGAATTAAAGTACCGAATTGTAACTGAAAGTTCCTTCAAGAAAGGGCGTCTTCGAATGCAAGACTACCAAGCCACAAAAGAACAAAATGGTGAGTACAAAGTTTTACCAATCAACAAAGAATCCAAAGTATTTTGTCCTGAGCAAAATTTAACAATGCCTGTGATATCAAAAAAAGGTCATTTGTTTTCAGCTGTTGATGCCGATACCCGCGAAACAATTATTTATGATTTGGACAAAGAGGGAAATTGTAAAATTAATCATCGAACAGGCTTTGTTGCTGCAAAGGGTGACTTTTCAGAAGATGAAAAGTTTCTTTTTTTTCATCGCTCAACTGTCAATGAAAAAGAAACAGCACGCATTTTAAAGCGTCCAAATGTTAAGTTGGATATTGAAGTCTATCAGTATGAATTGGTAACTCGTAAAATGACTAAAATTACAGATTGCAATGCGCAAGGTTTTAATTGCTATTATCCAAATATATTACAAGATGGGACGATTGATATTTTGGTGCAAAATAAATCCACGAATAAATCTATTTTTGGAAAATTGACTCGTAAGCCGTCCAATCCTGTCAGCAAGTAGTCCTCAATTTGTTTTAATCCGTAAAACGTTTCAAAATAAGATTTTTACTCTTATTTTGACCTAGACCCCTTCAGTTTATTATTCAGCCCTCCGATAGGACGACATGAGGTATCCTTAATGTCGTATAGTCAACAAAGATGGGGAAATATACCAGATCATGTATTTGGCGCTGTTAGAGCATTACTAGCTGCTTTAAAAGCAGCTGAGCCCTCAACTTATGAGCACTGTGTGCGAGTAGGTGAATACGCTCGTAAGCTAGCTCGAGATATAGGTTTAAATGAGTACGAACAAAAGGTTGCAGAATTTTCAGGACTACTTCATGACATCGGAAAAATTCATATAGATAAATCAATTTTATTAAAACCAGGCAGGCTGGATGAAAACGAAATCATAATTATGAAAGATCATTCGATCGTAAGCGAATCCATTATTAAACCTCTGTCATCAATTAAGTTCATTGAACATCTTTTGCCAATTGTGCGTGGTCATCATGAGCGCATAGATGGTGAAGGATACCCAGATAAAAAAATTGGTGATGAAATTCCATTATTATCAAGAGTCATTAGTGTAGTAGATACTTTTGATGCTATGTCGGAAGATCGTGTTTATCGTAAGGGGTTATCAAAAGAAATAGTTTTTGCTGAGCTCATGAGATGCAGTCAGACTCAGTTTGATGAAAAAATTGTGAAAATATTTTTACAAGCCCAGCCCTTTTGGCAAACAGAAAGTGATCAAGAGGTTTATCAATTGATCACTAAAAAAATAGCTTAATTTGAAGATGCTAGAAACTTAAAAACTTTTGCTAAATCAACTCGGCCAGTAGTAATAATCCACTTAGATTCATCTTTGATAAAACCTAGGAATCGAAGTTTCTCAACTACTGTAGTTGGTCCTTTTCCATTTTTAAGAAAGTAAATAAAAGCTCCAGGAAGATTTTCGTCTTTAATGTTATTTCCACTTTTGTCGACTACCTTCTTAATCGTGCTCTTAAAAACAGGAAAAGCAGCTAAAGCTTCTTCTTTAGCTATAATTCCATCTTTGTTGAAATCAAACTTAGCATACATCATTTCAACAAACTGAACGATATGTGGGAAATTATCCATGTTTTCAAAGGTAATCATTTTGCGATCGTTTTCGACTTGCCCTGCGGCAATGATTAAATTCATAACGTGCGTGTCATAAACATCTTTAGCAAGAATCGTTTTTAATTTTAAGTATTCTGGTAAGAAACTAAATCCAATGTCGTTTGTGTAATAAGAATCGATCAAGCAGTCGCCATAGACTTCAGTGTAACGATCAAACGGGCCATTTGCAGGATTTAAACAGTGTTCAACAACCGCATCACGAACAGGTTTTGCACGCGCGATACCTGACATTAAGTGCATAGCTATATCATGGATCTCAATAAATTCAGCTTTATCGTTTCCATTTGCATGGGGCACAAACAGATCAGTTTCAATAAAACGTTTACTCATGAATTTTAAATTTTCTTTAGCAACAAAATCTAATTCAATCAGCACAGATCTTGCTTTTGTAAATAAAACTTCTAACTCAGGAAGTTGAACTGAACTGTTAATGTATTCAATAGGGTCGTCAAGTAAATTCAAATTTGTTTTTTCAGGAGAAAATGAACGAATTAGTAATCTTGCAATCAATCGACTTAGATTTGAAGATTCTAATGTCTGCTGATTAAACACACCAGAGTTTATATCTAAAATTTTTAAATACTTATTTTCAAATGTTAATGGAAAAGCATCTTGATTCATGCGTTTCATTTCGTTAAGCATTAAAATTTCAGTTTTGTTAGCTGTACTTAAAAGCTTTAGATCAAGCTGATTCAGTAATTCTTGTTGGGTGTAAGTTGTTGATAGCTTAAATAAATCAATTGTTAAATAATTTCCGGTTAAAAAGAGCTTTAAGTAACTTGCTAAATTTGTAACTGCTTCAGGAGTTAGCCCTGGTAAAATATAGGGCGTAATTTGTTGATTTGATGGGTTGACTAAAATATTTGACCACATTAGATCAAGAACAATTTTAAAAGATTCATCAGTTAAAAGTTCTTTGAGTTCAAAATCTGTAGCTATGATACGATAGGTTTTTATAATACTTTCTGAGCTTAAATATTTTAAGCGGTTAGTAGGTAAAACTTCATTCAGTGTTTTTTTTAACTTAGGCAGAAGTCTTAGAGCATTAATATTAAAGTCACGGGTATCTAGTTTAAAATCTTTAAGATAATTTTTGTAATCTAGAAAATGTAAATAAACTGTTCCAGCAAATTTAAGCACTGCAGACAATTGTCTTGCGGGAATAACTGTGTCATTTGTTGAAGTGAGCAGATTTTTTGAAGCCACGATACTTGTGAAGTATTTATCGTAATCTGGTAGAAAATCTAAATTTTTTATAATGCGAGCTTCTTCTAAATTAATCAATAATGGCCGAATTATTTTTAAATCAAGTGAACCTTTAAAGATTAATGAAAGTCGATTTAAGCTAGTCAGTGCTGAAACTTCAAATTTTTCAAATTGGCTGTAATCAGTTTTCCAAGAGGGATCATCTTTCATTGATTTTAGAATTGAAGTGACTATGCCGACGTCATGAAAAAAAACGTCAATATTATTGTGTAATTGATAAAAATCATCTTGCGTCCAAAAGTCACCAGCGACTTTTTTTGCTGGTTTATCTGACAGAGCATTTTTGATATCATCGATACTTCTCAGCGAGTTTTCAGTAAAAACAATATCTAAATTAAATGTTTCAAAAACAATATTAAATACAGGGATCATTTCTTTGTATGTAAGACTACGGTCGTTTTGCATTGCTAAAATATCACCGACAGCTAAGGCAATATCGTTCATCAGAAAACTGCTTTTAGACATTGTATTTTCGGCTGGCAAATTAAAATCAGCATTGTAGTTTTTTGTGAAATATTTATCACGTAAAACTAAAAAAAGTGTTTCAGATAAAGCTTTTCCAATAAGTTTCCAGTCAGAATTTAATATATTTGACCCTCGGTTCACTAAATTAGTTTTAACAATTTTAACTAGTTTGCGATGTTTTTCAAATTGAATAATCTCGCTTTGATCAGCTTCTGATAAAAGCATAAATTGAATGCCCAGATCCATGAGTGAATCGATGGGATAAGAAGTTAATTTATTACTTATAAATTGTGAGGTTAATTGATAAGCAAATTTGATTGTAGCCGCTTTTGCAGAATCAAATTTTTGAGTTTTCTCTTCAAAAGATAATCGTTTAAAATCAGCATTATTCGTGATGACTTTCATGTGTTGATTAATTGTAACAAGTTCTGGTTTAAGTGTATTGATGATTTCAAATAATTTATTAAGTTCTGATTTTTCTAATTTTGTGTCAATTCCGCCCACTAAAGACACTTTAATTTTCATAATTTCTTGAATAAGATCTATTTTAATCTGTTTTTGAGATTTGATAAAATTTTTATTCAAAAAATAAGTGATGTCATCCGCAGTAAAATAACCCTTATTGTTGCCTTGAATATTAGTTGAAAAGCTTTTAACAGTTTCAGCTATGCAATCCACAGCAGGGGCTACTTGCTCATCCTTGGCATTACCTTTAAACATAAGTTTTAAATCATCGATGGCGCTATCTAAGCAAGATGTAGACTCGATAACAAATGGTTTTTCAGTTGGTTTTTCTTCGCTGACTTTTAGACCGCATGAATTTAAAATGACAACTGAGCTGATCAGTAAGCTAACAAGTGAAAATTGATTCAAACTTTTAATAAACATAGTTTAAAGCTCCTGTAAGACGATCGTTAGATTTGTATTTACTCAGAAAGTACTTATCATTTTTTTTATTTTTGTCTAAATCAGTTCCAATTAAATCGATTCCTAAGCTAAGATTTAAATTTTTGAATGTTTGATGTTTGGCCGAAATAGAAAGTAGACTTCCAATTTGATCAAAATCATAAATCCATTGAGTCGAAAGCATAAGTGGTTGATTATTTATATTAAAAGATTCTAAATTAATACCTAACTTAAAAGGTGATTGAAATTTTAGGCGTGAATCACTTAAATTAAAATTATTAGCTGATCCATCGGAGTTATGATCAGTGATTTCTCCACCTTTGATCTGAGCATAAGCCAAATCGATAGAAAATTCGCGATCAAAAAAAACAGATAAATCTGTTGTGGTTCCAATAGAAAAACCTTCAGTTTTATTGATGAATTGAATAGCTCGATCGTTATTGGCAAACTCATTTTCAGGATCTTCAGAAAGATATGACACTTGATAGGTCCAGTTTTTAAATTTGTATTGTAAATCTGCACTTATTTTTTTTGAATATCTGACGACTGGGAAAATATCCACTTGGCCATTAAGATCTAAATCTGCCAATACAGTACGGCTAATTATTATATCATTAATCGGGCTTCGACCATAATTTGATTTAAACTGAAAATAGCGATCTTCATTTTGACCAATTTTAACAAAGCCAAAATATCCATCGTTCTGGATGATAGAATTAAGATCAGGTGAATTAAGCTTATACTTAATGTTATTTTCTTTATTGTTGAGAATAAATGTCTCAGG
>JAYUJM010000005.1:0-11287 GCA_043765175.1 Pseudobdellovibrionaceae bacterium
TTTTTATTGGAAGCCTCGGATCGATTACGATATTTTAGAAAAAAACAATTCTGATTTAATTTGTTTAAGCGGAGGGCTTCGTGGAGAAGTCGTTGATACTTTTTTAAAAGAGGGGGCTGATGCTGCTCTGGAAAAAATAAGAAAGCTGAAACAAATTTTTGGAGATCGTTTTTATTTAGAAACTTGTAAAACTTTACCCATTTGGAAGAACATAAATAATTTTTTAAATGAAGCTTCCCAAATTTGTAATGTTCCTATGGTGGCCACAAATGACGTTCACTATCTCAAACAAGATGATCAAATCGCACAAGAAGTATTGATTTGTATTGGTATGAATAAGACACTGTCAGATGAATCCCGCTTTAAATTAGGAAGCTCAGAATTTTATTTTAAAGATAGCGAAAAAATGCAGTCTTTATTTTCAGATAATAATGAAGCTATCAATAATACATTAATTATTGCTGATCGATGCAATATAAAATTTAATCTTAAAGATGCTAACGGAAAAGCGATTTATCATTTACCAACATTTCCAACCACTGAAGGTCGAACAGTCAAAGAAGAAATCAAATTTAGATCAGAACTTGGCTTAAATTTACGTTTTAATGAAGCCGAAACTTTGAAAAAACCAATTTCAGAAGATAAAAAGAAAGACTATTTAGATCGTCTCCAGTTTGAATTATCGGTGATTGATCGAATGGGCTTTAATGGATATTTTTTAATTGTCCAAGATTTTATTAACTGGGCAAAAAATATTGATATTCCTGTGGGTCCCGGGCGGGGATCTGGTGCGGGTTCTATTGTGGCCTACAGTTTGCGAATTACTGATTTAGATCCGATTCCAAATTTTTTACTTTTTGAAAGATTTTTAAATCCAGAACGTGTTTCAATGCCTGATTTTGATATTGATTTTTGTCAAGATCGAAGACAAGAGGTCATTCAATATGTCACTGAAAAGTATGGTCGTGAATCTGTTTCGCAAATTATTACTTATGGTAAATTACAAACTCGAGCTGCATTAAAAGACGTTGGTCGTGTGTTGGGAATGAGCTTTGCGGAAGTGGATTTAGTTTCTAAACTGATTCCAGACAAGTTAGGAATTAGTTTATCTGAATCGATTGAGATGGAACCTCGATTACGTGAAGTGATGGATACTAATCCAACTGTAGCGACATTAGTTGAATTAGCTTTAAAAGTTGAAGGTCTTGTTAGGCATGCAGGAATTCATGCGGCAGGTGTAATCATTGCTGATGGTCAGCTCACTCAACATGCACCGATGTACAAAGGTGCGGCCGATGAAAATGTAGTTCAGTATGATATGAAACATGCTGAAAAAATTGGTTTAATTAAGTTTGATTTTTTGGGTTTAAAAACTTTAACACATATTCATCATGCATTAAAGTTAGTATTTGAAAATCGAAATATTAAAATTTTAGAAAAAGAAATACTAGTTGATGATCCAAAAATTTATGAGCTTTTATCGCGAGGCGATACTGCTGGTATATTTCAGTTCGAAGGCGAAGGCATTACTGATGCAACTCGAAAAATTAAACCCTCAAGTTTTGGTGATATTACAGCTATTACTTCGCTATACAGACCAGGTCCGATGGCAAATATTCCCGAATTTACTAAACGTAAACACGGCGAATCTCCAGTGGAATATTTACTGCCTGAAACAGAACAAGTTCTTAAAGAAACCTACGGTATTATGGTTTATCAAGAACAAGTTATGGGTATTGCTTCCCTCATTGCCGGATACAGTCTTGGTGAAGCCGATATGCTTCGTCGAGCTATGGGAAAAAAAATAAAAGAGGAAATGGATCAGCATCGGACTCGTTTTGTGAACGGTGCTCTTAAAAATAATCATGATAAAAGTAAAGCCAATGAATTATTTGATCTCATGTATAAATTTGCTGATTATGGTTTTAATAAATCTCATGCTGCAGCTTATTGTGTAATTACAGCTCAGACTGCTTGGATTAAACATTATTATCCTGCAGAATTTTTTGCAGCACTTTTATCAACTGAACTTTCTGACACTGATAAAGTTGTTAAATATGTTAAAGACGCTCAGAAGCGTGGACTTTCTGTAAAAGCTCCGCATATTAATTTTTCAAATTATTTATTTTCTGTGAAAGGTGAAGAAATCTATTATGGCCTTGGTGGTATTAAAGGTGTTGGAAATGCTGCAGTCGATGCTATTATTGAAGCCAGAACAAAATTAGAAAACAAAAAATTTTCTAGTCTGCAAGAATTTTTTAATTCTGTAGATTTACGTCGAGTTAATAAGAAAGTGATTGAATCAATGATTAAAGCTGGTGCTTTTGACGGTTTTGATTACCATCGATCTCAGTTACTGAATCATTATCATTTATTTCTGGATCGAGCCCTAGAAACCCAAAAAGATTTATCATTGGGACAGGTTTCGTTATTTGATTTAGACGAGGACAAGCAGGATATCAAATTGCCAAATTTAAAAATTTGGACAAGATCTCAGTCATTAGCTAATGAAAAAGAAGTCCTAGGTTTTTACTTATCAGATCATCCACTTAAAGGATTTGAAAACTTATCAAAAGTTTGGGCTTCAGAAAATATTTCTGAATTATCAAAGTTAAATGCTCCATCAACTGAAAAAAATAAAAAGCGGGTTGTTTTGACTGGTTTAGTGATTGAATCAAAAGAAATGATCACTAAAAAAGGAACACGAATGGCCTTCGCAAAAATGGAGGATTTATCAGGATCAGCTGAGCTTGTTATTTTCCCTGACATTTTTAATAAATGTGGTCATTACTTAAAAGATGATCGGCCCTTACTGATCGGTGGAGGTCTTGAGGTTAATGAAGGATCTGTGAAAATTATCGTTGATAATATGGCACCGTTTGATGATATTTTGAAAAAAACGAAACGAATAACTTTTCGTCTTGATTTATTAAATACTGAAGATTATCAATCTTTGCAGAAGTTAATGTCTGATTTTTCAGGACTTACAGAAGTGCGATTATTATTTAATTTAGACAATCGTCTTGTTGAAATTGAATCTGAATCTAGCCCAAAGATAGAAATTTCAGATTCTTTTTTTGAAGAAGCTCGTCAATTGTTTGGGCGTACTGATTTTATTGAGATTTAAATATTTTCAATTGGTTAGCATGTGTTAGACTTGTTCATAGGGAGATTACAATGATTTATCACAGACTTATTATATTTTCAATTTGTTCACTAATAGTTGGTTGTACGGTAACTCAAAAAAAATCGACTGATGCCACTCAAGATACGGTTACTATTCGAAAGCACATTAAGGATGTTGATTATCGAGTTAAATCTGAATCAGTAGGATTCAAGAAGCGAGTTTTGGTTTTGCCATTTGTGGATAAAATTGAAAATTCACATAAAGATGGTATCCGGGACTATGCACGTTCTGAATTCATCGAAGAAATCGTCAAATTAAATAATGTAAACATTGTTCTACTAGAGAATTTTAAAATCAACTTAGATTCAATGAAGTCAAATCAGGAATATAATTTAAAAAAAATAGCACAGTTAGCCGAAGCTCGCGGTTTTAATTCAATTATTGAGGGCCAAGTTATTGATTTAAGAATGAAAAACACATCAGATCAAATTGGAATAATACGTGATTTAAAAACCAAATATGAAGTTGTTGTACGTCTTCGTGTCGTAAATGTAAGAACTGAAAATGAAGTTTTTAATACTATCAAGACTGTAACTCTTGAAGAAACGAATCAAAGAATTGTTGAACGTGTTGCACAGGATAAATTTTTTATGCAAAATCCTGAGCTTGTAAAAACTTTGATTAAAGATGCATTTGTAGATTTCGCACCTCAAATTACTAGTGCATTAACTGAAATTACTTGGGAAGGTCGGATAGCAGCTATACGTGAAGATAAAATTTATTTAAATGTTGGTAAAATTTCAGGAGTTCAAATTGGAGACTTACTTAAAGTTGTTGAAAGTGGGAGCGAGATTTATGACCCTGAAATTGGTTATCATTTAGGACTTATTCGCGGAAAAACTAAAGGGACTCTTGAAGTCATAAGTTATTTTGGCCAAGATGGAGCGGTTGCTGTTGTTCATTCAGGTGCAGCATTTAAAGAAAGTGATCGTGTCGAGACTTATCAATGAATCTTAATAATCTAGAAAGTCAATATTTAGGAATAGTAGATTATCAACTTGGTTTGAAATTACAGGATGATTTAGTTGTTTTAGCTAAAGATAGACTTCAAACAACTGTATTAGGTTTGCAGCATCCAAAAGTTATTACTTTGGGAAAACGTGCACCGCAGAATTTTGTTTCAGAATTTCCTATTTTTCAAACCAACCGAGGTGGACTAGTCACTATTCACTCTGAAGGACAATTAGTTATTTACCCGGTCATGAATATTAAGCGTCATCAAATTGGTGTAAAAAAATTCGTTCAATTGCTACTTGAAACCACACAGAAAGTTTTCAATAATTATGATGTTGAAACTTTTTTAGATGATCGACAAATTGGTTTATATACTAAAAAAGGTAAAATTGCTTTTTGTGGATTGGAAATTCGTGATGGTGTTAGTCTTCACGGTTTGAGTATTAATATTTCAAATGACTTAAGCTTTTTTAATCAAATCACTTCTTGTGGAGTTGAAAAGATCGATACTGATCGACTGAATTATTATCACTTAGGAATTACAGAAAAAGATTTTTTTAATACATGGATTGATTTTTTTAAAAAGAATCAGGTAAAGAAGTTAATATGAAAATAATATTTTTATATATACTGTTTTTTTTAGTAACTAGTTGCGTTCAAAAGGAAATAGCTATTAATTCTTGTCAATTAGAAGGCGAGCAGCGAAATATTGCAAGCCAACAATGCTCAGAATTATTTTCTCCAGAAAAAACTTCAACTATTGATTTAGTTAATCAGAACGTACTAAAAGCAATTACATTCAAACTTAAAGTAATTAAAATGCTTTTGCCAGCTTCATTACATGATAGCTTCTGGCATTTAGTTAAAGAAATTTCACAAAATAATAATTCTAAATTTGTACTTAATAGCGATGAGATTAAGCTGACTCAATATATAAATGATCAATTGGGTTTGAGGCTTTATTACAAATATAATACTTTATCGAATCAATTTATTATTTCAAAAATTGAATATATTCAAAAGGGAAAAGAAACATTACTGACAGATGAGCCCTATGATTACGATCAGCAAAGTCTTAAAAATGATCTTATAATAAAACTGCAAGAAGCTGTTCAAGTCCAGCTGCCTAATGATATTAAAGTTTTGGATAAAATTAAGTATAATCTTTATAAAATGCTAGAAATCGAGTTAAAAAATTTGAACCTTTTTACTGCAAGTGAACTTTATGAACTATCTCAATTAGGACCTGAACGTCGAGCTTTAACATACTCTTCTGTTTTATACGGACGAAAGTTGAAAAAATTCTTTTTTGATGATCTCATTGAAAAATCTTTATTTACTCCTATAAAAACTTTGCTCATTTCATCAGTATCGTTTTATGCACTATCAAATTTGAATGTATTGGGTACAGACAAATTAAATATTCAAACGAATGCAGAAGTTAAAACTCCCACTTGGGTTGCGCCATCATTAGTAAAAATGGCCATTCGCTATCCTGTAAAAGTTCAAACAGATATTTTAAGATTAACACAAATGATTTCAAATGGAACTTTGATAAAAATTAAATCAGATGGTCAAATAGTTACCAACAAGGGTAAAATTCTAAAAATTGATGATGTTGATTATTTAGGAATCGATGTTAATGCAAAAACGAAAAAAACAATGCTGATGATTTCTCATCAGCTTGATAATGGCAATAATGATTTTTATGCTGTCGAAATTAATCCAGTTGTTTTTCCCAATTTAATTTCTTACTTCGCAATTCAATCAACTAATTAGTTTTTTCTTTTTCTTTGGTTTTTTAGAAGGATTTTTTGACAGCTTTTCTTCTTGTGGATTTGAAATTTCAGGTGATTTAAGACTCTTCTCAGGCGCACCAACTGATAGCCAATCTTTAAGAAGCTGTTTTTCATCCTCGGTCAAAGAACTTGAATTAGTAGGTGGCATCATTTGTGTCACAACTGCGTAATCATTAATTCCATCTTTTTCAGCAAAAACATTCGAGTATTTAGCAAAGCCAGCATGGCACGCTAAGCATTTTGGTTTGAAAACTTTTTCTTTTAAATTTAAAAAATTTAATACTGAAGGATCGTTGATAACAATATTTGTTGGCAGTGGCTCTGGAACAACTTCGGGTTCTGGTGTCACTTCAGGCTCAGGTATAACTTCTGGTTCTGGTACAACTTCTGGCTCAGGAGGAGCCCCTTGAAATCCATCTGTAACCCATGCGTTGAATAAATCTTTCTCAACAGCAGTCAAAGCATTAGTGTTAGGAATCGAGTAGTCATCATTTGGAGGCGGCGGCATATAGTTATTTAAAACTGATTGCGCAAAAATTCTTCCAGCAAGGCCTTTAACTTGGCTATATGTTTCTAAAGGTTCAGCTATGGCATCAACAGAATTGTGACAAACTGTACATCTTTTTTCAAAAATTTTAATTTTTACAGTCTCCCATTGAACAGGTCTTTCGAAAGCTATGGAATTAACAGGTGGAGTTGGCGGCTTTTGATCGACATCTGCAACTTCAGTTCGTGGAGCGCCAATTTGAAGCCACTCTTTAAGTAATAAATATTCTTCATCAGTTAATTGAGGACTGCCCATCTTAGGCATATCTTTAATAACAATAGAATGTTCATATATTTCTGAGCGACTTTCAAAAACAGATTCATATTTGCTATAATTTGAATGACATTTTAAACATTTAGGCTCAATAACTTTTTCTTTAATATTTGCAAAAACAAGTGAAGATTTATCATTTATGGTGTTTCCAAATTGATCAGATAATTGAGACTCTTTTTGAGATTTGTCAAAATTATAAGAACAACTCGATAGTAGAGTTAAGCTTATAAAAAAATTTGCGAGAATAAATTGTTTTTTCATTTTTTTCCTTACTAATTTTTAGTCTAAAACCAATATAACTGATAAAGTATAAAAAATAAAGTGTATAAATAATTGACAGGTAATTCTTGCATTTTTAAGCAATAATTAAATTACTTAATTATTGCTAATTTAGAGTTCAATGTAATTTTAGCATTGTCAGCTACTGTAATATTGATTGGACCGAACTTGAATGGTTTTACGATGACATTAAATTTTTTCAACGATAATTCAAATTTGCCTGAAACTTGAATTTCTTTAGTCGTAGCATTTAGTAATTTAACTTCAACTGGAACGAATTCAGTAGAAGTCGGAAGACTGATATCCTGTACGATTCCGTGCATAGTCCATTGTCCTTGAACAGCAAGCTTATAAACTTTTCCAACTTCCATAACAGCTGGCAAAACTGAATTTGAATTTGCTTTTACTGTGCGGAAGCTAAATTTAATACGATCAAAAACTATTGCATCAGGTCCTACTTTTGGAGTTTGGTTGTTTGAATCACAAACATGCTCAGCAGGAAACTTTGAACCTTTAGCGTTATTGTTATTGTAATCAATTCCTAAAGCTTCGCGCATATGACAATCACGCGTTGCGTTTCCAGTGCTCATTGAAGCGATTGGTACTATGAAATCTCCAGCTAAGATTTGATTTTTTTCGTCCAATGTAACACCTGCTAAAATTGTGCTTACTGTTCCATCATGCACTCCTGCTGAATAACCAATTTGAAAAGTTACACCTGAAACTTTTGCATCAGCTAATCCATAACGGATAATCGTTTGATTAGGTGTTTGAGCATGGGCAATACTTGCTGCTGTGATTGTTGATACGGCGAAAGATTTAAGTAAACTGTTGAATGATTTCATGAGGCTCTCCTTGTGGGTTTAAGTTGAACGGACGATATCTGATAATTTATAAATTACCTAATGTTATTTTTTTGGCCTTGTAAAAACTATAGATGTCTAAAAGCCCTAAACACTCAGAGTGTGGATAAAGTTGTTATAATGCCAATATCTCTTCGATATAAAAATAGCGAATGTAAGATATTCTTCTGATGAATGGCAATTTAATTAAAATAACCCTATAAGTTATAATACTTATCATCCCGGTATTTTAAAAATGGATCAAATTGTGAACGAGTCCAATCAGCCTTTTTATTGTATTTTTGCCAACGTTCAATCATCAATGATATATTTGGACTTATGCCGCCAGTACTAAGCTGTTCAAAAATTTCATCAGGTACTGGCTTTTCAAGACTTGCGCGAACAAATCGTAACTTAGGCTGTCCAAAATCCTGTTGTTTGTCTTGATTAAAAATGGGATCAGCAAAATGAAAAGAAAATTGTGTTTGAATTGTTATGGAATTTAGTAGATTGAGTTGTTTATTTTTATCAAGTGGTGTTGATAAGGCGTTTTTGAGTGCCCATATCGAATGTACTTTTAATATGGGATCACTAGCCTCAGTTTTTAGTGAACTTAGATCTATAATACCTAATGGCGAGACATTAAATTGTAAGCGAACAATCCCATAATGTTTAAACTGTAGCAAAAGTGAATCATAAACTAAATTTGAATCTATTCGATCAAATAATGCTTTGTAAAAACTCCAGTATGCATTTTGATTTTCTCCAAAAGGGGAATCAGATGAAAGTTCAAAGTTTTTAAGATGATTTATTTTATTATTTTTATTAAATGATTCATTTATATCTGACTTCCAATTTTTATTTACTAAATTAAATACGTTTTGTTTTGGAAACAAGTTCTTTGAAGGTTGATTTTTATGTTCTTTGATCTTGTGATTTTGGACAATATCAATTTTGATTTTTTGGTTCTTTATATCGAAACTTTGATGCGATGTATTTAGCATTATTGCAAAAAAAATTAAAACATGAAGAAGGATCGAATAAAATAAATTCATAAAGTTAGCCAATGAAGCCTTAAAAAATTATTCAGCAATAACAGTTTCTATTGAAGCTGAGACTGATGCGTTTGTGGTATGTAAAAAAATTATTTTATCTTTTGTGGTTTTTTGCAGTATGACTTGTATGACTTCATCTAACCAAGATGGAGTTAGCACCTTAACTCCTTCGAAGTCTAAAATTATTTTTTCATTTTGCAAATTTTGAATAAATTGATTTTGTATAACTAATGCTGCATCTCGACCTTCAGGTCGAGAAATTAGCATTTCACCAAATTTTTTAATTTTAAGTTCCATAATCACCACGATAATATTGTAAATACGCCTTGATTTTTTAATTGATCAAAGCGAGTAGGTTTTTGCCCGAATTGCACGTGTTCATTATTTGAATAAGAAAATAAAGAAATGTTACAGGATTCAATAGATCTTTTTACGAATTTTAAACCATTTCCTCTTTTTTCAGGAGCTCTCCCAGAAATAATATGATTGTAAGCGTATTCAACGTATTTATCATTATCTAATTTTATAACATGTGAGAGTGAATTTTTTATGCCACGACCTCGATCTGCTATAATGCAATATTTATCTTCACGAATAAATAGGCAACCAGGGTTCTCTTGCCAGTGTCCAAGATTGTGGTCGAAGCAATTGTTTCCAATTTCGCCGCAAGAGGCTAAAATAAGATAGGCACAAGATTCATTGAATTGATTTAAAAGTGTTTTTTCATAACTACTGAGTCTACTGTTGAAAACAAATCGATTTGAGCAAAAATGATCTGATATGTATCCAGATAATTTTCCTGTGTTAAACCAATCTATTAACTCATGAGAATTTAAAATTTGGTTTATTTGCATCTAAAAATGTTAATTTGATTTAATGATTATGTCAATTTCAGAGGGTTTCTCTGTTTTTTAGTGGTTTATATACTGAAAACGGTCGTCCTTGTAGGACTCGAACCTACGACCCCTTCCATGTCATGGAAATGCGCTACCAACTGCGCTAAAGGACGACTGAATTTGTGTGTGTAAAAAATAGCAATGAGTTGCCTTAATTTCTTCTGTTGTTTGGCCTTGGGCTAATTAATACAATTCAGTTTGTAAAACTATTTACAGTCGAAAATTTCATTTAAATTATGGTTTTTATTTTTTAGATCTTGCAATACTTTCGTAATATTTAAAGTTAGAGCAGATCCTTCAACATATTTTTCTTGAACGTCAGAAGACGATGCAGCAATAGCTATGTTAATACCTACTATTCTCGATTCAGAATTTATTGCAACTGAACCAGAGTTCCCTGACATGATATCCATGTTGGACATTATTAAGCCTGAATTTGATAAATAAGCTGTTTGTGCAAGTCGGTATTCTCGAGGTGTAAAAATCAATTTTTTGTAATATTGATTTTCATAAACGTTATTTGTAACTGAGCCGTATGATAAGTATAAACTTTCTCCGTTCGAACCAGAATAAATTCCTCGATCTTTTGTTTCGGATGGAAATCCTAGCGCAAAAATTTTTTCACCAGCAGAAATTACATCATGGTCGTTAATATTATTCAGTAAATTATCGGGCAACTTTATACATGCCAAAGGTGTTGTCGAATTAAACTTTAAAAGTGCATAATCAGTTGCATTTTTAGATATTGATTTGGCTACTATTGGTGTAAAGGTAGGCTCAAAAAAGCTTGTCTCACTGAAAGCTACAGATCCACTACCTACAGAAATCAAATTGGGCGTTAAACTTTTGATTAGTTCGGCCTGAGCATCAGCTGCTTTGAGGAAAACCACCTCAAAACAAGTTCTAAATTTGTTATCTTCGGGTTTATAGTTGTAATTGTAAAGAGTTACTGAGTCGGTGAGCTTAATTTCATTGTATTCAGAATTCTTTAGACATCCTTCTATACAATGTGCAGCCGTTAATACATAGCCAGAGTTAGAAACAACGAAACTTGAACAGCTATTAACTAATAATCTTGCAGATCCATTTATAGCCTGGTTTATTTTTGCCGGCATTATATCTTTTGGAAAAAATAGGCTTTTAATTAACGTTTGTTCATCACTAGCTTCATAGTAACCAGGTTCTGGAGCTGCGAGCGTAAAATTTGAAATTAATATTGAAATTAAAGAAATAAGTAATTTTGAATGTGTCATAATATCCTCTTTTTCAAATCTTGTACATGCGTTGACTTTGAGTTTCAATACTTTTTTTTGATAGACGATGAAATTAAGGAGAGCGATAAGAGAAACGACTTAGTGGTTTATATACTGAAGATGGTCGTCCTTGTAGGACTCGAACCTACGACCCCTTCCATGTCATGGAAATGCGCTACCAACTGCGCTAAAGGACGACTGA
>JAYUJM010000006.1:0-11251 GCA_043765175.1 Pseudobdellovibrionaceae bacterium
ATTCGTACCCCAGCAAAACTCAGGTTTAACTATGATTTCAGTACAGTTTGAAGTCGGAACCCCTTTTCAAGTCACAGACAATAAAATAAAAGAAGTTGAGCTGTGGTTAGCAAAAGAAAAAGCAATAGAGCGTTATTCTGTATCAATTGATAATGAGCCTAATCGGGCAAGAATTATTTTAGGATTAGCACCTAAAAGCAAATCAGGTATTTCACAGAATGATTATCATCAAGTTTTACGCAAACAAATTGAAAAAATGACTAAAGCTAAAGTTAATGTTTTTGACTTTGGTTCCCGTGGAATGGGTGGTGGTGGTGGTCGGGGACAACCGATTGAATTTGCAATAAAAGGTCCTGAATGGAATACATTAATTAATCAAACTGAAAATTTAATGAAGAAGATGAAAGAATCAAATTTATTTATCGACATTGATTCTAATTTATCTTCTGGCTTGCCTGAGCTACAAATTATTCCATTACGAGAAAAAGCCTCAGAAATGGGTGTCAGCGTGGTTCAAATAGGAAAAGTTGTGAATGCTATGATGTCAGGTTTCACTGCAACGTCACTATCTGAAGATAGCCGTAGATATGATGTCGTAGTCAGCTTAGCTCGGACTGAAGATCAAGTTATAGATTTAAAAAATATTTTAATTCCAAATATTCGAGGTAATTTGATTCTGCTGTCAGAATTAGTGGAATTTAAAAATAATGTTACTCAACAACAAATCAACAGAGAAGATCGAATCAGAACGGTAACTGTTTCCGCAGGACTAGTTAAAGGTGGAAATAATGATCAAGCTTGGGATCAAATCAATCAACTGGTAAAAAAAGAGTTGCCAGAAGGATATTATTTGGAAAATTTTGGCTCTTCAAAAGAAGAGTCTGAAACATTCTCAAGTTTAATTTTAGCTTTAGTGTTGGGTTTGTTAGTGGCTTATATGATATTAGCTTCACAGTTTAATTCGTTTATAGATCCGGTGAGTGTTTTTGTTGTTTTGCCATTTAGTATTTCTGGGGTTTTCTTAGGTTTGTTATTAACAGGACAAACAATTAATATGTATTCAATGATTGGCATTTTATTACTTATGGGAATCGTAAAAAAGAACTCTATTCTTTTGGTTGATTTTGCCAATCAAGAAACTATTTTAAATCCATCTTTAACCGTAGTTGAATCTATGTTACGAGCAGGGAAGCATCGTTTAAGACCAATTCTCATGACTTCGTTCGCGACTATAGCCGGAGCCGTTCCCTCTGCTTTGGCTACTGGATCAGGTTCTGAATTGACTAAATCCATGGCCACTTCAATAATTTTTGGTTCATTTGTTGCCACACTATTTACACTTTTTGTAGTTCCTGTCGTTTACATAATGCTCGAGCGATTTAGAAAGAATAGAGATCTAAGCCATACAGTGAATCAAGTCTTTGAAGAGGTCGGAAAGCAAGGGTTAAGTTGAAAGATCAAATTTTAAATTCAAATCATTCCTTAGATCTTTTAAAAGCACTTCATATATTAACTCAAGATGGAAAATTAAATCAGGACAGTCGAAGAAAATTAAAACAAGTCCAACATTTATTTCAATTCATTGAGCCTATTTTAAAAAAGTTATCTCAAAATAGCGAATTATTAAGTGATTCTAGTCAAAAAATTAATTTAATTGATCACGGAGCAGGTAAGTCCTACTTAGGTTTTATTTTATATGATTTATACATTCGATTTCAGGACCAAAATAAATATCATCTTTATAGTATTGAAACACGTAAAGATCTCATTCAACGATCTCAGGAACTTGCAAAAAAATTGAATTTTAACTCAATGAGTTTTTTAAATTTATCAGTCAGCGAGTCTCTTCAGTCAAAAAATATACCTGAAAATATACATATTGTAACAGCCTTGCATGCCTGTGACACTGCAACCGATGATGCAATTCATTTTGGATTAAAGAAAAATGTTCCCTATATAGTCGTCGTTCCTTGCTGTCAGGCCGAAGTAGCCACTGCATTAAAAAATGTTAAAAATAAACTCATCAACCAATCTATTGTTGAAATTTTCAGGCACTCGCTTCACACACGAGAATTTGGCAGTCATCTCACTAATATTTTAAGATGCCTTCAGCTTGAAGCCTTCGGCTACAAAGTGACTGTCACTGAGCTGGTGGGATTTGAACATTCTATGAAAAATGAAATTATCATCGCAGAGAAAGTTGAAAAACCTCGTCCAAGATATGCAGATAAACTGAGTGATTTGCTTCATCAATTCTCAATACATGATCAGCTTCAGCATCGTTTTTTATTACCAGATTCAAATTAAAACAAATAGTTTGCACCAAATTTATAAATTAATGTTGTTGATTTATATTTATAAGTATCATTTTGATTTTGTCTATTATTCCACTCGATTCCGCCTAGTACTTTTCCCCAACTTAAGCGATAGGAAGTTTTTAAATCGACTACTAAAATAAATCCTATTTGAGTAGAGCTTGAATTTTCTACTTTAGTTGGAAGTGTAAATAGTAAATTAGTTCCTGCATTAAAATTCCATTTATTCATATTTAATAAATCATAATCTGTTCCAGCGCCTAAAGAAAGGATCATAGATTTTGAAACTTCGATTTGATTTTCATCTGTTTGAGAATAAAAAGAATACTCTTGAGCTTTAGCAAGGGCTGTTGTGTTCCATTCGGAATTGAGTGATATTTTGTAACCAACTGTGGCCATTGGAAAAATAAATTTTTCGTTGGGATCTAGTCGTCCTTGATTTAAATTAGCAGAGCCAATATTTGGAGAAATTTTAGTTAAATAAAAACCTAGTGTTCCGAAAACATTGGCACCATTAGTTAAATGTCGATCATAAGTAGCTGTTAGACCAGCTCCAGCATCAGAAATTAATTTTGCATCAGTAGTTTCTGAAATCCCGTTGAGTTCTTCAAAAACTACTATAGGCTCAAGCACAATTTTATTGTAATACTTAATGTATATTGTATCCCGACCTGAGTACGTAGCTGAAAAATTGTTAGATACATTAATAGTATTATTAAAATAAAGGCCCTGCTTAATTGATATTAGTGGATCCATTTGAATATCAAAATCATTTTGATTAATATTAATACTATCTTTCCATGCAAGAGTTGAATTTTTTTTATCGACCCATTCTAATACAATATTTTCTGAGTTCGAATCTTTATTGATTTTCTTTGGGAAAATATTTCTTTTTGAAGTCACAAAATTAATAAAATCACCGTTTGCAAATTCAAGATTTAGATTAAGGTTTAAATTTGTATCATTGAGAATTATCTGGCCTTCATTTTCTACTGGTTGACTATTCACTGTTAAGGCTTTTGCATTTGATTCGCTGTTTTCAGCGTTCAAAGATTTACAAATTTTTAATTCTGAATAATTACTTATTGAAATAAAACAGATAAAATCTGAATTTTCTTTTCTAGTGGAAAGTATTTTATATTTTCCATTTGTAAGTTTACTTTTTGCAAGTATTTGTTTTTTAGTTTTAGAATTTAAATAAATAAATTTTATTGACCCTTTGAAATCAACTAGGTTGTTTTTCAGTTCAGCTGTTAAGCTTGAATTTATATTTTCTAAAAGCAGATCATTTGTGCTGTATTTTTTATCGTTAATGAAAAGAGTGTTTTTCTCGAATATTTTATAATTTATAAATTGATTTAAATAAACAAAAGGAACTTTGTTTTGAATTTGGTTATCTTGACTAAAGGTTTTTTGATTAATCAAAAGCATGCTCAAGAAAAGGAAAAATGAAAATTTAAAAAGTTTTTGAATAATATTTTCTTTCTTTTGATAAATAAGAAATTTTTTAAACTCAGGCTTTAATTGACATGCTTTATTGTAAAGGCTGTCTGATAGATTTAAATCTTTTTTAATATGTGCGATCATCGATTTTACATAATAAAAATCAGCAGTATCTTTGTCTTCAGGTAAAATTTGCAATAAATCTCGTTCGATTTCTGACATATTAATACTGATGTTGTTTTGATTAATCATTAATAGTCGAATCCAAATTTGATAAAGTTTTATTTTGGGGATTTGTCCATTTTGTGGCGCAATTTTTTTTAATTTATCCATAGCTACAAACAAATTTTTGTGTAATAAATCTTTATAAATTTCACTCATTTTTTGACTTGTTTCGGCATGGCCATCTGAGTGTGAATTTTCAGAATATTTTTTATTTATTTCATCTGCATACTGCTGTTTTTTACTTAACATTTCTAAAACTATACGAAACATATTATTTTTCATTTCGACATCTTCGCCAGAGTATGTATGGATATAGTTATTAATGGCTTGAAAAATTGAATCGATTTCAGTAGGTTTAAATTTAAGTATATGAGCCAAAGTTTCTACTAAGGCAACTCCAGATTTTTTACTACAGGCTTGATAAATATTTTTTAATACAATATCGCTGTTTGTTTCGTTCGATGAATCATGCTTTAGACTAACTAAACCTATTAGGACTCCGTAATGAAAACACTTATATAAATAATCAATGTCTTTCGTAGTATTTGCGCTGCCGATCACATCTGAAAATTTTTGCTTATCATTACTCAGGCTCAAATGCTTTGCTAAATCTTGAGCCAGCTGTAAATTAAGTATCGAGTTATAGCTTGAATCTAAAGCGATTTTTTCTATTTGATCCTCACTCATTTCTACATAGTGTAGTTTTAGCCACTCACTATCAAAACGCCCAGCAACCCAATCCTGAGCTAGTACTAAGTAATCTAGATAAGAGATAGACAATCCATGGTCAATAATCTCTGATTCTGAAAAATTGAGTCTATATTTAATATTGTTAATAAATTTTGAAAGACGAAGTCTCATTTGCTTTACTAATATTTGAATAATTTGTTCTTTTGTAAGAATATTATTAGTTATAAGAATTTCACCTAAAGGTTTTTTTTGGTTTCTAAGAAGCTCTGTTAACTTTTCTAAAGTTATAATTCCATCTTTTATAAGTAATTCACCCATAAAAGTCTCTTTATCATTAGAGTCAATTTTAGTTATGCGTCCTTTTGAAAAAGAGATTCCGCTAATTTCATTATTTTGACTAATAATATTTAGGTTCCCAGAAAACTCAGCTTTCATGATAAGTGCAATAACAATTGCTAAATCATAGCCATAAATTTCATCCAGACTTTCGATAGCTTTCTTCTTACGTCTAGGTTTGCTAGTGGCGTCAGTGTACACATCATAGAGTACTCGACGAACAGATTGCTCGCTATTTTCGTTTTCTGAGTTTATTTCTGACATTTCGCCTTCATTTTTATTTCATAGTTGATCAGTTAGGTTGTATAAATTTAAAATATTTTGTTTTTACAACATCAATTTCGAATTCAACACCTTCTGGATTTTTATGTATTTCTTGAATCTGTACCGAGTTATAAGTGTAGTTTTCGCCTAGTTTATAAAGAACTAAAACTTCTTTATCTAAATCTTCATTATAATAAGGCACATAAAACGAGCTCACTTTAGCATGGCTTGGAATAAAACCGCTGACCATATTGACTTGATCAATAAATATTTTTGGACAATTTATAAAACTAACAGTGGCTTGACCTAAGTTTTGCATAAGCCTAATCCATTCTCTTATTCCAGTAGAATTTATTGATTTTAAACCTTGAAGTGAAAATTCGAGTTCACCTTTGGTTGGAATTGCGGATACACTTTGAAAAAAATTTTCATCAACAGTTCCGATAACATCGATGATGTTTTTGTTTCCATTTAGCGTTATTTTTATAAGTACGTTTGCCATAAAGACCTTTCTTATATTCTATTTCATTTCGAAGAAAAAATATGTCACATCATCAATTAGTTCAGTGTTTTTTCTAAAATCATTAAGACTTTGATCATAATCATTAAAAAATTCATTTAAAGATTTTGATATATTGTAGGAACTGACAAGGCCTTTAACAAAAGACCTTTCTCCATAGACTTTATCCTGAGGACTTCTGATGTCTGTTACGCCATCAGTATAAAACACGACTCGGTCGCCAGGGTTGAGTTGAATATTGCAGCTTTGAAAGTGTGATTCTTTTGATTGGCCTAAACGCGGATTAGTAGCTTCGTTTAGATAAATAAAGTCATGTTTGCTGACCTCAGTATTTTTTTTAATAAGTATTGATGGCTCATGCGAAGCATTGATATATTTCATTTCAAGAGTTTTCTTATCGATCATAGCAACAAAACTTGTCATCATCATATTTTCTTTTGATACATTACAAATTGCATAATTCAAATGTTGAAAAGAATCTTCAATAGACAAATTAAGATTTTCAATTATACTTACTGCAGATTTAGCAGCGCTAGTTAGCAAGGCGGCTGGTGCTCCATGCCCAGTTGCATCGGCGATCCATAGCCAAATTTTATCTTCACTTTCAAAATAGTGCCACCAATCACCTCCACATTCACTTGCAGAAGTATAGCAACCTTTAATTATTATACTGTTTGATTCATAGTCGTTTTTTGGAAATAATGTAGCTTGAACTATTTGAGCTGTTTTAAGTTCAGATTCCATTCTAGCTTTATTTGCAGTTTCATGAAGTAATCTTGAAATTTCGCTACTCATTTGATTGAAGCCATTAGTTAAAGTTGATATTTCATCGTTTCCAGAATCTATTATTTTTTGATCAAATTGTCCATTGGCAATGCGCTCTGCTGATTGTGTTAATTTTTTCAAACGGTGAGTTAAGTAATCTGATGAAAAATAACTAATAAAAATGACTACAGATGCAATAAGAATAAAAAAGAAGATAGCTTTTATGAGAAGTAATCGCAAATTTTCCATCGCTTTAGATTCACTAATAAACACCGATAAAAAATTTTGACTTTGGTAAAGTTTAACAGCTGAAAATAAGTAATTTTCATTTTCTATTTTTAGTAACGTAGTAGAAATATTTTGACCCATATTTGCTTTTAGAGTTTTTAAAATATTTGAATTAATTAATGCAGTTTTATTTTTTTCGATTGTAGGGTATGAAAAATTAATAATTTGATCAGACTTGTAAGTCATAAGAACGTTTTGTGATTCTGCTTTTTCAAAATATTCGCTCATCGTTTTTGAGTTGAATTGATAAGCAAGTATCCATGATTGATTATCTTTAGTAACTTTAGATAACACTGTTATTATATTTTTATCGATTAAAATAGACTGTTGAGTTTCTGCAACACTACTTAATTTCTCATTTTGTGTGCTATTATTACCTTGTTTGTTTTGTTCATTTTTGTTAAAATCATCGAGCTTAATTTGCTTACCGAATTCAGAACCCATTTTTTGTTTTATAAAATCAGCTTCTAAGAATTGAGCGTTCTCTTTTTTAATTTGATCGATAAGTTTTAAATCATCTTTATAGCTATAAAAAGTCACTGAATTAAGGAAATAGTCGTTTTTTAGAACCGGGCTAGTGCTTGAAGAAAGTTTTTTAAATTGCTTTATATTTTCTAGATGTGTTTTGACAATTTCAGAGCTGAAATCGATTTCACGTTTAAATTCTTCACTAACTGCAACAAGTAAGTTTGTATTAGTCTCGAAGATATAAGCCATTTTGTCTTTTTTATAGAAATTTATAAAAATATAAAGTAATATAAAGGCAATACTTAGACTTGTTATCGTCAGCAAAGTAATGATTTTAGTTTTTAGGCTACTGAATTTCATCATGCTTAGATTTTCTTTTTTATACAGATAAAATGCAAGGCATTCGATTCTAGACTGGACTAGATCTTATTTTATACAGAAAAATTGACGATACTAAGTTAAGTGAAGAACTTTTTTTTAGATTCAAACAATAATAGAATTTCGATCATCTGCCTTGTCATCAGCTTGATATGTATTTATTTTTTAAATAATGATTCTTACTTTAAGTTAAATCATACAGGTCAAAACCAATTTATTGGAATTTTTGAAACAGTACGAAAAGAGGCACGCAGAAAAAGTTCTTTCAGTTACTTTTGGGAAGATGTTTCTGCAAGAGATGAACTTATCGAGGGCGATAGCATTTATACTGGTCCCAACTCAAGTGTCGAAGTTAAATTACAAACCGGACAGCTTCTGACTATTCAACCTAATTCACTCGTTAAGTTCAAAATGAAAAATAATAAACTAACTATTGATATACCTTACGGAAATTTGCAACTTGATTCGACTTCTAGTGAATTAGTTATTTCAGACTGCGGTCAAAATTATCCTTTAGAAAATGATCGTCAAAAAATGACTATACAAAAGTCTGACAAATGCGGATCTATTAAAGTGGCCATCAATTCAGCTAGACTTAAAGATAAGATAAATTCTATATCTCAAACTGAAAATAGTATCGATGAGCTTTTAGTTGAAACTGTGAACCAAAGTTGGATTACCGATAAAGAACAACAAATTGATGTTTCAAATTTACCGGCAACTCCAGTGGTGTCACCAGAATTGTTAGTTAGTTCTGTTGGTGTTGAGAATCAAAGTATTAAAAATAAGACAACTGAATTAACTAAAGCGCCTCAATTCTTACGTTCAAAATATGACTACGATTTGTTATCTTCAAAATCGTTAGAAGTCAAATGGAAATCAGTTGTCAATGCAACTAGATATATACTCCAAATCAGTGAATCTCCACATTTTGAAACTTCTCAAAAAATTGTAACTACTCAAACAAGTTATATTTTGCCAAAAACTGATCGAGCTGTTTATTTCCGTGTTCAAGCAGAAGTGCTTAAAGAAGTTGAAAAAAATGGTCAGCTTGTTAAAGAAAAAACAATGACTCTTTTTTCTAAGCTAGCTGAATTAAATGTTAGCTATCCTGAAATAGAATTAGCACATAAAAAAATTGAAAAAGATTATCTAGCTAAAAATTCTTCTGATTCTGGACAGGAAATTCCTTTTGATCTTGAGTGGACTCAGGTTCCTTCTGCAGATACATATGAAGTCGAAGTTTTTGAATCAGAATCAAATACGTCCATAAAAAAAATTAATACTCGTTCACCAGCTAGTGCTCTTCCGCTTTCAAAACCAGGTCGATATAAATATAAGGTTCGTGCACTTGATAGCAAAGGAAGAACTGTTAGCTCTTCTGGATTTGGTGAAATTTCTTATAACAGGATCTTTGATTTAGTTGCGCCTATCATAAAAAATGAGTTTAAAAATATGTTTTTCTTTTTTCAAAATGAATCTGCTCGATACATTTGGTTGAATTGGCTAAGTCAGGGATCAGAAGTAAATTTTAGACTTGAGATATCTTCTGATTATCATTTTAGACAAATAGTTAAAGCTATTTCTACTCAAAATCAAAAATACTTAATGACTGATAGGATTCTTGCGGGAGATTATTTCTGGCGAGTCAGATCTCAAGTTAACGACCGGAGTTCAGATTGGTCGGATATTCAAAAATTTAAAGTAAAAATTAATCAAGCTCTATAATCTATAAGCTGTTAAAAAACAGCAGTTATCGCTTTTTAAATTATTGTATGAATAGACAGTATTTGCTGGAATTTCTATGCGATCGCCTGCTCTTAAGGCGAATTGATTTCCAGATAAATTAAATATAAGTTCACCTTGAACTATTTGGATAATTTCAGTCATAGAAGTTCTTAGTCTTGTTAGTTTTGCTCCGCTAATAACATCAACTTCGTTACTCTCTAAACCTTCAGTTTTATAAATATTATGAATGATTGCAATTGTAGGTGTAACTTCAGCAGTCCATCGATTAATTTTCATACAGAATAAGCCTCTTTTTTCATTTTGTGAGATATAAATATAATAATAAGTAATGTTCACTACTACTGTCTATAATTTTTATGATTTATTTCTGATTTATTTTGAGACGTTAATTTACCCAAAAATCAATTTATTAAAAAATAAATGAATAAAATTGAGATTTCAAGCTCAATTCATTTATTATATTTCAAGAATATGTAAAGAAATGCTGTCATCTTGTCGATAAGGAGTTAATTCGATTTAATGGGGGATTTTTGAAAAAAACTAGTGCCACTACCAAAGATGTTAAACTAAATAATAAAGTAAATTTTCAATCTAATAAAGGGCAGTCAGACGTTTACAATCAACTCGTAAATTTTTTAGATTGTGCTAACGGTATTACGTATACTCAAGATAACAATAAAATTATAATTACACAAAAAGATGATTTGAAAATAATCACTTTAAATATAAATGAAATTGATAAAATAATTTCACGTAAAGATTTTGATGGATCAGAATTTATTCAGCTTAACTTCAAGAACGAAACTAAGGCTCTCGTTACAAAACAGCTAGTAGGTTTTAAGCCTCTTCAAGTAGTTGGTTTTGATTCTGCGAAAATTCCTAAAGTAGTCACTACAGTTGATTTAAAAAGCGTACTCATTGCTATTGAGGATTTGTACGACGAAGAAAGTCTAAACTCAAAAACTGAACTTGAATTATTAAAACGTGCTTACCAGAGCATTCTGTTTGGAGCAGAAGCTGTCGGTTTTTCTTTAACGGACGAAAAAGAATGGTATTTCCGTAATTTGATGAATAATTTAGCGGCTTCAGCTTAATTTTTTGACATAAAACTAAATATACGCGCTGTATTAATACTTTCATTTAGGCATTTTGAATAATAATCAAAAAAAACTTGCGCTTTCTTAACTAATGAGAGAAAAACTTACCACAGCTAAAGACGTTTTTGGGGGCATAGCTCAGCTGGGAGAGCATCTGATTTGCATTCAGAAGGTCGCAGGTTCGATCCCTGTTGCCTCCACCAAAAATTTGATCAAAAATCAGTCAAAAATAATTCATTTTAAATAAAAATAGTTGTTGACTCGTGTTTCTGTTTAAATTATAACTGACGTCCTTGCTAGGTTCTTTGAAAACTAAATAGCTAATAAGATTTTAAGTAAACGTACCGTCAAAAGTACCGTTTAATTTTTTCTCTAAATTTTTTATCAAAAATTTATTATACATTTAAACTTTTACAGTTTTTAACTGGAGAGTTTGATTCTGGCTCAGAACAAACGCTGGCGGCGTGCCTAATACATGCAAGTCGAACGGGTAGCAATACTAGTGGCGCACGGGTGAGGAATATATGGGTAATCTGCCCTCGAGTTGGGGATAACCAGTCGAAAGACTGGCTAATACCGAATAAGACCACGAGATCTGCGGATTTTGAGGTTAAAGTTTTTCGCTTGAGGATGAGCCCATACGGGATTAGCTAGTTGGTGAGGTAATGGCTCACCAAGGCTACGATCCCTAACTGGTCTTAGAGGATGATCAG
>JAYUJM010000007.1:0-55713 GCA_043765175.1 Pseudobdellovibrionaceae bacterium
TTCTTATCCAATGGATCAAGCTGAGGTCGTCTATAAAGATGGCAATTTAAATTCAGATTTTGTGACTTCAGCAGGGAATCCTACAAATTACGGTTTTGATTTCTCTTTACAATTTGAACTTTGGTCAAAAGGAAATACTTCAGTTTTTGCTGATGGCCGATACTCTTTGGCAACGACTAAAATGTCAGATGAAAAATCAGATCATTTCGGAATTTTATTTGGAATAAAATTTTTAGTTCAAGAAAAATATCCTGAAAAGCAAAATTAAGCTTTAACAACAAATTCTTTTAAAAAAGCGCAAAATTGTTGTTCAACTTGCTTTGCAACCAAAGTGACTTCTTCATGATTTAATTTATTGTCAGTAATTCCAGCGGCTAAATTTGTAATACAGCTAATTGCAGCAACTCTTAAGCCGAGGTGATTAGCAGCGATGACCTCTGGTACTGTAGACATGCCAACAGCTTTTCCTCCAAGCAGTTTAAACATTTTTATTTCAGAAGGGGTTTCATATGTAGGTCCTGTGACTCCAACATATACACCTTTGTGGCAAAAAGTTTTTTGTGATCTAAATATACGCTCAGCAAGTTCAATTAAATTTCGATCGTAGGCTTGAGTCATATCAGGAAATCGTGGACCTAATTCTTTTATATTTGGTCCCATCAATGGATTTGTACCCATCATATTGATATGATCTTCAATCAACATAAAATCGCCTGCTTTCATTCCATCTCCATAGCCCCCAGCAGAGTTAGTCACTATTAAAATTTCAATTCCCAGAGCGGCCATAACTCTAGTCGGAAACGCAACGGTTTCCATATTATGACCTTCATAATAATGTAACCGACCTTGTAAAATAACCAAAGGTGTTTGATCAATGGTTCCTAAAATTAAATTGCCGGAATGTCCTTCCACAGTGGGTGGAATAAAATGAGGAATTTCACTAAATGGAATACGTGCGTTAATATCTAAGTGCTGAACAAAATGCCCTAAGCCAGAACCCAGTATTACACCAATTCTTGGCTTAATAGCTGACTTGTTTTTTATAAAAGAAACAGTTTCTGTAATTTTACTAATTAAGTTCATTAAAATCTCCTTCTATGAAAGAACGGTTTTTATCAAATGGTGTTCTGCTATTTGCTGTTCACTGACTCGAAAACTGACACTCAGTAATTTTTCTGCTTCTAAAAATAAATTTTCTTTATCCCCATGTATAGTATAAATGACATCATTTTTTTCAACTTTAGAATTTAACTTTTTATGAAACTCAATTCCAGAAGTGGGCGTAATAATATCTGTTGTGACTTCACGTCCAGCTTTTAACACAATTCCTGCGATTCCAATTTTTTCAACATCGAACTGTGTTAGATATCCACTGACAGAAGAATGAACGGTTTTTGTTCGAGCTGACAATTTTAAATTTTCTAACTGGCCATTTTGTAAAACGCACATTTTTTTAAAAATTTCTAAGGCTTTACCCGATATAAGACACTGTTCAGCTTGATCATAGGCCTCAGTAAGGGATTTAGTTTTTCCTGATAAATGAATCATTTGTGCTGAAAGCTGTAATGAAAGTTCCCGTGTTTCATCGTAAAATGGATTTCTAACATTTTTCATAATTTCTAAACATTCAAAAACTTCCCAAGCATTTCCAGCATATTTGCCAAGGGGTTGATTCATTGAAGAAATAACAGAGACAACTTTTTTTCCGTATCCTTGTCCAATAGCCATTAAACTTTTTGCGAGCTCTTCTGCTTTTTCGCTTGTTTTCATAAAAGCACCACTGCCGTATTTGACATCGAGAACTAATCCATCAATGCCTTCAGCGATTTTTTTTGACATAATGCTTGCGCAAATTAAAGGTAAACTATCCACAGTGGCTGTAACATCCCTTAATGCATATAATTTTTTATCAGCTGGGCAAATATTTTTCGTTTGTCCAATAAAACAAGTTCCCAATTCATTGGTTATTTTTATAAAATTTTCTAAAGATTGTTGTGTGTTAAAACCAGGTATGGATTCTAGTTTATCAAGTGTTCCACCAGTATGGCCAAGCCCGCGCCCAGAAATCATGGGAATATAAAGACCACAACCAGCAACGATCGGGCCTAGAATCAAACTCGTTTTATCACCAACTCCACCAGTAGAATGCTTATCTACTTTAAAACCTTTTAATGAGCTTGTATCTACTGTAATTCCTGAATTTAACATGGTCTTTGTCAGAAATAATGTTTCTTGAGTGGTCATTCCTTTAAAATAGATGGCCATTAAAAGTGCTGACATTTGATATTCAGGTATTAGATTATTTGTATAACCATTGATAAAATAATGAATTTCTTCTTCTGATATTTCAAAGCCATTTCGTTTTTTTTTAATAATTTCAGCTGCAATCATTAGTAACTACCTGCTTTTATATTTTCACCGTTTACTAAAGCAATGCCAGAACTAGTTCCTAAACGGTTTGCACCTGCTAAAATGAGTTCTTTAGCAAAATCAAAAGTTTTAATTCCTCCACTGGCCTTTATTTCCATTTGATTGCCAACAACAGATTTCATTAATTGAATATCAGTAATCGAAGCAGTTCCGCCGCCAAAACCTGTGCAAGTTTTTACAAAATGTGCTTTTGCTTTTAAAGATAATTCACAAGCTATTTTTTTCTCGTCATCAGTTAAAAGTGCTGTTTCTAAAATAACTTTAACTTTGTTACCTGCTGCAGCTTGAACAACGTCTGCAATATCATTTTGAACATATTGATATTTTTTTTCTTTAAGTGCCCCGATATGAATAACCATATCAATTTCTGTGGCTCCATTTTGAATGGCTATTAAGGTTTCAAAAGCTTTACTTTTTGAATCAACAACACCTAGCGGAAAGCCAACAACAGAAGCTATTTTAATTTGTGTATTTTTTAGAATTTCAGAGGCTAAAGCAACATATGATGAATTAACACAAACTGCATAAAATTTATTTTCAATCGCTTCAGCGCATAGATTTTTAATTTGTTCAGTTGTTGCATCGGGTTTTAAAAGTGTGTGATCGATATAATTTGAAAGATTCATAAGAAAAGTATGCGATTATTTTTTAGAATCTGCAACTGTTAGTCACTTCAAAGAGCAGTTTATTTATTGAGTCGCCACATAATTTTAATATTCATGAGGGGTTCAGTTTTGTCATCGTATTTTACTTTTGTTAAATCAAAATTATTGGGAGCTCCTAAGGGAACTTCTGTTTTTGCTTTAATCTTGAGGCGATTAAAAAAACTAGTTTCTAAAGAAACTCCAGGGGTAAATGCAACTCCTGAATTAGTAAATTGTGTTTTTTCTCCTAGCTTTAAATCTATTTCAGAACCTAAAAAGTTTTTTCTAGCTAAAATAGGTATTGAGATATCTAAGCTGTGATTTAGCGTATTTAAAGAAGAATGTGTGCTTAAATCTGCCCAGAGCGAAAAATTCATCCAAATGGGTCTTCTTTCGTGATCGTAAAAAACAACTATTTTGTTAATTTTAGGTGATAGTGTTAAAAATTTAATAAAATCTTGTCTAGAAACATTTATTTTGGGCTCTTGTCCTACTAATTGATGGTAGCCACCTTTTCCATCTAAGCCAGATTGAATAGCTAATGCTAAATACTGTAATGCATGATCTCTATTGATCACGCCAGCACTCATTCCAAGCTCTGGATAAAAAGAATTATTGATATTCAAAGGTCTTATATTAAATCCCATTTGATTTATTTCAGTAAAAATTTCTTTTTTTAAAGATCCAGCTTCAGATTCAATTCTGTCACTTATTTTTTCTGTATATAAATCAGAACTCATTTGAGCTTGAACAAATAAATTTTGCCGAGGTAATTTAAATGCTGACTCTAGTTTTAAGCCAAGCGTGTACCAAGTATCATTAGATTGACAAGGTTCTTGAAACAAAAGCTGGTTGCAATCATTAATGTAAACTATCGCAAATGAAGATTCATTCAACTTACGATAAATTGTTTTGTTTAAATTTGTTTGTGCAAAAGAAAAACTTAAAAAAAATGTCAACTGACTAAAAACTATGTAAGTGACAACTGATTTGACATTGCATTTGAACGCAGAACTATATGATGCATTAGCAGATTTAATTTTTTCATATATTATGAAATGCAGTACTTTTGCCAAGTAAGTGTTTCAAAATAAGACGAAATTTTTTACATTTACATTTAAATTACCCAGCTTTTAAAGCGATCTTTGCATCATCTTTACCTAAAAAGGTATTTGCATCTGCTTGCGAAACCAATCCCTGCTTCACTAAATTTTCAATAGATTTTTCAAATAAAATCATACCCTGAGCTGATCCCGTTTGCATCATCGACGGAATTTGGTGCATTTTTCCTTCGCGAATTAGATTTGAAACAGCCTTATTGTTTTTTAAAATTTCAAATGCAGCCACGCGTCCTTTTTTACTGGCGTTCGAAAAAAGAGTTTGCGCCACAATCCCACGAAGTGATTCTGAAAGCATGGTTCGTATTTGAGGTTGTTGTTCACCAGGAAAAACATCAATGATACGATCCATTGTTTTCATGGCCGAATTAGTATGAAGAGTTCCAAAAACTAAATGCCCTGTTTCTGCAGCAGTCAACGCCAATGATATTGTTTCGTGATCACGAAGCTCGCCGACAAGAATGACATCAGGATCTTCACGTAGTGCAGCTTTAAGAGCATTTGCAAAAGTTTTTGTGTGTGATCCTACTTCCCGTTGATTGACTAAACATTTTATGTTGGGATGAACAAATTCTATAGGGTCTTCGACCGTTAAAATATGTGCTTCACGCGTTTCATTAATATGTTGAATCATAGCAGCCAAAGTTGTTGATTTTCCAGAGCCCGTTGGGCCAGTCACTAAAATAAGTCCACGATCAGCATCAACCATATCAATAATACTACTTGGTAAATTTAAATCTTTTGCTGAAATAATTTTTTCAGGAATTGTTCTAAAAACTCCACCTAAGCCTTTTCTTTGCATAAACACATTACATCGAAATCGTCCTATGCCGGGAACAACATAAGCAAAATCAAGCTCCCATTTTTCAATAAAAGTTTTCTTTTGTTTTTCATTCATGATTTCAAATATTAAACCTTGTACGTCTTGGTGGCTTAATTCACGGTATTTAACAGGTGACATATCACCATGAATTCTTAAATAGGGCGGAGCTCCACTTGCTAAATGTAGATCTGAAGCTTTTTGCTCAACCATTAGTCTAAATAAATCATCTATCGTAGCCATAATGAACCTCACAATTTGATTATTCAGTACTTATTCGGTACAAATACTTAATCACTGAACAGGAGCTTAGTCCAAATGGCTGCAGAAATATTAATTAATATCCGTCCTAATGAAACGCGCGTGGCCTATGTCGAGTCTGGTTCACTCATGGATTTAAAAATTGAAAAAAAATCATCTCCTACTTTGGTTGGAACTATTCACCGCGGAGTTATTACTCGAGTTTTACCTGGAATGCAGGCGGCATTTGTTGATATTGGTCTAGATAAAGCAGCCTTTTTATATGTTGGTGATATTGTATCTGATGAAAACCATTTTTTTAATGAAGATGAAGAAAACGAAAATAGTTCTAATAATGATAGCGAAAATTATCGCTCGTCGCGCGAAATAAAAACTCCTATTCAAGATTTAATTAAAGAGGGTGAGCATCTCATGGTTCAAGTGGCCAAAGATCCACTGGGAACAAAAGGCGCACGTATTACAACTCATATTTCACTTCCAGGTCGTGGAGTTGTTTATATGCCTTTTATTAAACATATCGGCATATCTAGAAAAATTGAAGAGGAAAGCGAAAAAGAGCGCTTAAAAAAAATTATTCAAAAAATTAATCCTTCCGGCGGAGTCATCGTTCGAACAGCTTCAGAGGGTGCCAGTGAAGAATCTTTACGGGCCGATATTGATTATTTAGATCGTCTAGGAAAAGAAATTCATAAAAACTTTGAAAAGAAAAAAACAGCTGGACTAGTTCATTCAGAACTAGAAGTTGAACTGAGAGCTCTTCGTGACTTAATGAGTGAAGATGTCACCACAGTTTGGGTTGATGATCCTGAGGCCCATAAAAAAGTAAGTAAGTTTGTAACTCAATTAATGCCAAAATATAGACACAACATTATTTTGTATGAAGAAAGAAAACCACTTTTTGATTTATATGACATCGATCTAGAAATATCTCGGGCCACTGAGCGAAAAGTTTGGCTGAAATCAGGCGGATATATTGTTCTGGATGAAGCTGAAGCTTTAGTCGTCATCGACGTCAATACAGGAAAATTTGTTGGAAAGAAAGATTTAGAAGACACTATTTTAAAAACAAATCTTGAAGCTGCAAAAGAAGTCGCTCATCAAATGCGAGTTCGTAATATTGGTGGAATTATTATCGTAGACTTTATTGATATGGAAAAAGAAGTTCACCGCGAGCAAGTTTTACAAAGTTTGTCTGATGAGCTTAAAAAAGATCGCAGTCGCACAAATATTATTTCGATGTCAGAATTGGGTTTAGTTGAAATGACAAGAAAGCGAATTCGACCAAGTATTGTTAAAACCCTCTGTGAACCCTGTTCTTACTGTGAAGGTAAGGGTTACATTAAGCGAAAATCAACTGTTGCTAATGAAATTTTTCGTGATATCGAGCGCGAAGTGGGTATGTTTGAAAATAAAAAGAAAAACATTATGGTTCACTGCCATGGTGATATCGTCGATTGGATTTACGAAGAAGAAAGTGAAACGCTCGAGCATCTTGAAAAACGAGTTGGCAACAATGTTGGGTTTAAAATTGAACCAACGTATCACTTAGAACAGTACGAAATTTTCGATTAAAAAAACTAGAACTAAGACCTAATTAATATTTGTTTCGCGAAGTGCTGTTACTTGTAATATCACTTTTTTGTGATCAGTGCTGTTGCTAAAAAAAATTTTAGATTTCCGATTTTCCATAGTTACTTTTTCTGCGTCAGACAAGATAGGTGATCCGCCATTGGGTAAAGTATGATTAATTAAAAATTTAATAGATATTGCTGGTTGGTAATTAATATGACTTTCTCGCGCCACGATTTCAAATTTCACTTTTCGACCTTTATGCTCTTGATAAAAAACATTTTTTTGGCCTTCTTTTAACAACAGCACTGGTTTAGCAATAGACTGTCCGTCAATAATTAAATCTAAATTCAACTTGTAGTTTTTTAAGCTAGCGTTTAAAGTGAAAGTAAAAGTGAAGGTGAAAAACATCAAACAAGTCTTAAGCATTTAACCTCATTAATTCAGGAGCATATTTTATTGTCACTGAAATAAATAATTACAAATCTGTACTAGACTTAAGTAGAATTAAAAATTAAGCAGCTGTTTTAAAAAAGCGTTTAAAGTAGCTATTTGTGAATCTAATAAAATTATTTTTGTATTCATTAAATTTAAATTTTTAATAAGTAGAATTAATTTTTTTTCATTTGAAAATGTTATAAACAATGTATGACCTGTTGAATTTTCAATGATCAACGGAATTTCAAATCGATCTTTTGTTATTAAATAGCTAAGTCGAAGGTTTAATTTGTGAATTGAGTTTATTTTAAAAATTTCAGCGATAAGCCATTTTCTAATTTGTTGTAAATAATTGATCGAATAAATATTCAAAAACTGACTTGGTTGGTTTGTAAAATAGTTTCCAATTCCTAGATCAAAAAAGTAATATCGACAGGATTGAAGCTGAACTTGTCTCAGTTTTTTATTGTAAGCAGGAAGTTTGAATAAAAAACCGAGCTCTTCTAAGATTGAAAAATAGGACTGTATAGTTTTGTAATCTACATTGAGTCTTTTAGAAATTTCTGTAAGGTTTATTTTTCGATCGATCAATTCTGGTAAAATCTGTAGGAAAAGATGAAATGGAACTAAATTTTTGAGACTACGTTGACTTAAAATATTTTCTTCAATACTTCTTTCAGTATAGTTTTTTATAGATTGTGCTTTTTTTTCAGGGTCTGTAATTTCGTCATTTTCTTGAATTGATCCATATTGTAAAACCTCATGAAGATCAGCTTCAGAACTAAACTCATATTTAATTTCTGCAGAAGTATATAATATTTCTGTAAAACTTTTTTCAAGAGCCTTCGTCAGCCTGTAGCAGCTGGCAATAATAGTGATTTCTAAGGAATTGAGGTTTGATATTATTTCGGATGCTAAATCGATTCGATGTATAGCAACAACATTAAATTTTTGATTTTGAGCTAGTTGGACTATATCTTGAAAAAAATGAGGCTGTGTTTTCACGAGCTCTAAAGTTTTAAAATCTTCCAAGTCCAAAAAATAAGAACCTGCAAATTCAGGCAATGAAAACATTTTTTCAAGCTGGCCTGTTTGCGGCGGTCCAGCTATAAGGGTAATTAAACTCATTGTAATCCTTATATAACGTTAATTTAAGGATTACAATGAGTTTAATCTGTCCTTTTAAAACTTCGTTTGACAGAGGGGTTTAATTTAAGACATAACAGATTTTCACATACCTTATGGAGGTTTCATGTACGCGATTATTAAAACAGGTGGAAAACAGTATAAAGTTCATGCCGGAGATGTTTTACAAGTTGAAAAATTAGAAAATGTTCTTGGATCAGAAATTACACTAGAAGAAGTTCTTATGATTGGCGGAGACAAAACTCACGTTGGAACACCTACTGTAAAAAATGCTAAAGTGACAGCTGTTATTACAAAACAAGCTCGTACACGAAAAGTTTATGTATTTAAGAAAAAGCGTCGTCAAAGCTACCGACGATTTGGAACTCATAAGCAAAATTTTACTGAATTATTTATTAAATCAATTGTGTCGCCAGATGGTCAAACATCAAAAACTGACGCAACAGCAGTCGTTAAAGACATGGATGCATTAAGAACTGAAAGAATTCAGCAAAAGGTTTCTGACAGTCGCGCACGTGTTGAAGCTCAAGTTGGTAAAGCAGTAACAGCTCCAGTTGAAAAAATAGCCGCAAAGAAAAAAACAGTTAAAAAAGCAGTTACAACTAAAAAAACTACTGCAAAAAAAGCAACTGTTAAGAAAACTGCAAAAAAAACATCAGCTAAAAAATAATAATAATAAATTAAACTTTAAAAGAAATCGGAGTTAACAATGGCAAGTAAAAAAGCGGGTGGTAGTACCAAGAACGGTCGGGACTCACAGTCGAAGCGATTAGGTGTTAAGCGTTTCGGTGGTCAATTAGTTAAGGCAGGAACAATTATAGTTCGTCAACGTGGAACACAATTTAAAACAGGAACTAATGTTAAAATTGGCCGAGACCACACTATTTATTCAATTATTGAAGGACTTGTTACTTTTGAGCGTATCTCAAAAGAAAAGTTCAAAATTAGTGTATACCCTAAGGAAACGGCTAAAAAAGCTGCTTAGTTAGTATAAAAAATACATTATCTTTAGATAATAAAAAGGAGCCTTTGAAATGGCTCCTTTTTGTTTAAAAATTAGTATACAACAAACTACGTAAATTTAAGACAGACAGTTTAAAAAAGAAGTTATCATGAAATTTGTTGATGAAGTTAAAATTAATATTTGCTCAGGCCGAGGTGGCCCAGGAGCTGTAACATTTAGACGCGAGGCTTTTGCTCCTCGGGGTGGTCCCGATGGTGGGGATGGTGGAAAAGGCGGAAATGTCATTTTTAAAACATCTAAGCATATAAATTCCTTAATGGACTACCGAACTTATAAAAAATATTCTGCTGAAAATGGTCATCCAGGAGCTGCTGTTAATTGCTCGGGGCCCCATGGTTCTGATTTGGTTCTCATTGTTCCCCAAGGAACATTGATTCGAAATGGTGAAACCAACGACATATTATTTGATATGACTGATATATCTGAAATTAAAATACTTCAAGGCGGTCGTGGCGGAAAAGGAAATGCTTTTTTTAAAACAAGTGTTAATCAAGCTCCAGAATATGCACAGCCAGGTGAGGACAATCAGGCCCTTGAAATCAATTTAGAACTTAAACTCATCGCAGACGTGGGTATTATTGGTTTTCCAAACGCTGGAAAATCAACTCTTATTTCTCGAATTTCAGCAGCTAAGCCAAAAATTGCAGATTATCCATTTACAACTTTAACTCCGCAGCTGGGTGTAGTTAAAGTTGGTGATTACAGTAACTTTGTAGTTGCTGATATTCCTGGATTAATTAAAGGTGCTCATTTAGGTGTAGGTTTAGGCATTCAGTTCTTAAAACATATTGAACGAACTTCATTATTTATTCATGTTGTAGACGTATCTGGAATGAGTGGTCGTGACCCATTAGATGATTTTGAAGACATTAATTTCGAACTTTCGAAATATGATGACCTCAATAAAGACAAAGATGGTTTTTTCCCTTTATCACACCGAGAACAAGTTGTTGTTTTAAATAAAATAGATATGTTGTCAAAAGATCAATTAGAAAAAATTAAATCGAGCTTTAAAAAACGTTATTCTTATTTAAAAGATTCTGAAATTTTCGCTATATCTGGTGTGACTGGAAAAAATATTGATTTGTTTTTAAAATTTGTCGCAGACAAGATTCTGAAAACCAAAGGCGTTTTAGAACAAGACTTAGTATAAAAAATCAGAAAAGGTGATTCATGAAAATAGGTATTTTTGGCGGAAGTTTTAATCCTCCTCATAATGGTCATGTAAATAGTTTAGTTACTGTACAGAAAAAAATGGGATTTGATAAAATTCATATTATTCCTAACAGTCAAAATCCAATTAAAATTCCAACAGAACAACCACTTTCAGAACACAGAATCGAAATGTGTAAAAAAGCTTTTTCTACATATGGAAATGCATTTTATATTGATGATGTAGAAATAAAACGCGGTGGAAAAAGCTATACCATTGATACTATTGCTGAACTCAGAAAAACTTATGAATCTAAAAATTTATTTCTAATTATTGGTGCTGATAATTTTGAAAACTTATCAGAATGGAAAGACTATAAAAAAATACTCAGCGAAGTAAATATCGTTGTAACAACTCGGCCTGGTTATACAATTCCAGAAACTGAAGATGAATTTCCACACTATCTAAATAATTTAATTGCTGACAGTGATTTCGGAGCAGTAGAGCTTACCACAGGACGTTCAATTGAGTTTATTACTTTAGATGATTTGGATATTGCTTCATCAGAACTTCGTAAAAAATTGCGTGTAGGTCGACCTGTCGAAAAATTTTTACCGTTATCTGTTGAAGGACACATTAAAGAACATCAGCTTTATAAATCTACAAACAAAAAGGTTTCAGATTATCTTAAGTTTACTGAATTTTGCTCTCAAATTTTATTTGATAAAAAAGCTATAGCTGTTCGTGGTTTTGACTTACAAGCTCTTGGCGCAACAACCGACTTCACTTTAATTGCTTCAGGAACAAGTACAAGACACACAACTTCAATTGCTGAAAATTTAACTTTAGCTGTTAAAGAAGAATTCAATATATTGCCTCAAGGAGTTGAAGGCACTGATGAAGGTCGCTGGGTCGTTGTTGATTATGGCCCATTAATCGTTCATGTATTTTATGATTTTGTACGTCAAGAGTACCGTCTAGAAGACCTTTGGAAAGAGGGAACGGAGCTTATGGTGAAGGATTCAAAACATTAATGAAGATTGTTTTGTATGATTTTAAAACAGCTAAAGAAGAATGGTTTGAAGCTGCAGCGAAAATATACACGAAAAAAATTTCTCATTTTGTTAATTTTGAAATAAAGTCTTTAAAAACAACAAAAACTCAACGTTCTGAAAAATCAATTAAACTAAAATCAGAAGAATCTGAATTGCTGACTAAGTTTACTAAAGACGATTTTATAGTGTTGTTTGACGAACGTGGTCAAAGTATTTCCTCTGAGGATTTTTCAAATATTTTTTCTAAAATAGAACTTCAAGGAAAAAAAAGAATAGTTTGTATAATCGGTGGAGCCTACGGAGTTTCAAACGAAGTCAAAAAGAAGGCGAATTTAACTTTGTCTCTTTCAAATTTTGTGTTTAATCATTTAGTTGCAGAAATTGTAGTGCTTGAGCAAATTTATCGAGCCTATACTATAAAAAATCGAATTCCGTACCATAATATTTAGTTATGAAATAACTGCTTTCAAATTTATACACTCCGCTTGCAGTTGTTGTTTTTATGAGTTTACTTTTTAAAATTAAAAAATTGATAAGAAAACAGTATTTTTCCTTAAAAAACCCTTGTTGTCTAAAATGTGATTCTCTACAGATTAATGAAACTGGATTTTGTTCAAATTGCTTTGAAATAAGTGTAGCAGATATTACATTTTTAAAAGTGCGTAAACTTGAAATTAATGATGATGTTTACGAAGTTAATTATCTTATCGACTGGATACCTGAACAGAGTGACAGTTTGTCTGACTTAGTTTATTTGTTAAAAACTTTTGAAACTGAGTCATCTTGGCGTTACTACAGTCAAGCCTTTGCTATTTTAAATGATAAATTCACTGCTTTTTGTCATATAAAGTCGGCAATTATTCCAATTCCAAGCCATCAGTTTAATTATAATAGCTTTCATACTAAGTATTTTAGTAAAGCCATTTCAGAACAGTGTTCTATTCAAATTTATGACTGTTTAAAGATAAAAAATTTGGGCCATCAGCAGAAAAATCTTAATTCTTACCTAAGAAGACAAATTGAGCTCTCGTTACATGAAGATTTTACACGAAAAATTGCTGATTTACAGCAGGTCATAATTGTTGATGATATAATTACAACGGGTTCCACTTTAGCAGCTGCTATTGATGTTTTGAGTTTTTATTTGAAAAAAGACTGTCAAATCACTATTTTAACACTTTTTTCTAGAGGCAAAATCTGATATATAAAAAGCATGTCACAATTCGTAATGATTCATTGTTTACTATTCAGTGTAAGTTTTTGTTTTGCAAAAACTAAGGTAGTACAACTAACAGAGCAACAAAAAAAAGTAGCTCAAATACTAAAAAAATATAAAGCTGCAGAAGCTGTTGAAATCAAAGTTAATAAATCAGAAAACAAAAAAACACTTGGAACCAATCAAAATACAGAAGGTGTTATTATTTTTTCAAAAGGAAAAGTTAATTTTTTAACAGAGAAGCCTTTTAAAACTGAAATTATTTTTAATAAAAATATTTGGATTATCGAATATCCAGATTTAGAGCTTGATCCAAAGGGACGACGCAAAGTAACAATTTTAAAAGCAGATAAAATAATTTTTTTAAAAAAAATAGCACAAATATTTAGCGGCTCTGAGTCGACTATTAAAGATTTTGAAATAGATAATTTTGATGAAGATAAAATAAATATGCATTTGAAAATGACTAAAATGGAAAATTTAAAGCATGCAGCAGTTAGGCTGAATCTTTCTAAAAATGAAATTTCTCAAATTAAAATAACTGATGATATCGATACAGAAACCATTTTTGATTTTAACGAAAGCCTATTTTTAAAAAAAGTTCCTACGGAAAAACTAGTATTCAAAAAAAAGAAATCGGATGAAATATTTAAACCATGAAAACAACGACGCAAATACAAAATAAAAAAGTTCATTTCATAAGTCTTGGTTGTCCTAAAAATCTAGTTGATAGTGAAATTATGGCTGGAACACTTCTTAAGGATGGCTTTGAAGTTGTTAAAGAAGCCGAAATGGCAGACACAGTTATTGTTAATACCTGCGGATTTATAGAAGATTCAAAAAAAGAGTCTATTCAAAGAATATTTGACATGTCTGCACTTAAAGAAAGTGGTAAAATTAAAAATGTTGTTGTCGCAGGATGCCTTACGCAAAGGTACAAAACGGATTTAGTTGAAAGCCTGCCTGAAGCGGACCTATTTGTTGGTTCTGGTGAATTTCAAAATATTTCTAAAATATTAAAAAATCATGAATCTGGTGAAAAGCAAAAAACATTTTTCAATTTACCAACTTACTTACAAGAATCAACTACACCAAGAGTAAACTCTCAGCCAAAACATCGTGCTTATTTAAAAATATCTGAAGGCTGTATGAAGCGTTGTGCTTTTTGTGCCATACCACTTATTCGTGGAAATTTACAGTCAAGAACAATTGAAAATGTTGTTAATGAAGCGAAGCTTCTTGTTGCTGGCGGAGTAAAAGAATTAATTATTATTAGTCATGATTTTACCGATTACGGCTTTGATCTTAATCGAAAAAATCCGCAGGCGATTGAGTCGCCCTTAGAGCTATTAAAAGCTTTAAACCAAGTCGAAGGTGCTCAGTGGATTCGATTATTGTATTTGTATCCAGATGGCATTACTGAGGAAATGATTCAGCTTATTAAATCAAGTGATAAACTGGTGAAATATTTTGATATGCCATTACAGCATGTCAGTAATACAGTTCTTAAAAATATGAATCGTAAGATGACTCGTCAAGAAATTGAAGTTTCATTAAATATGATTCGAACAAATATTCCAGAAGCTGTTATTCGAACACAATTTATTGTTGGATTTCCTGGTGAAACCGAAGCTGATTTTGAGGAATTATTACAATTTATTGCGACTCAAAAATTTGACCGTGTAGGTTGCTTTAAATATTCTCCTGAAGAAAATACTCCAGGCGGCAAAATGAAAAATCAAATCGATGAGGATACAAAACAGCGTCGATATGAAGCCATCATGGAAGTTCAACAAAATATTTCTCGCGAAAAACACCGTGCTTTTATCGGCAAAACAATTGATGTTTTAGTTGAAGGCCTTAGTGAAGAAACAGATTTGTTATTGCAAGGTCGAACTTCGCAACAGGCACCAGAAATTGATGGAGTCGTCTTAATCAATGACGGTCAGGCTGAAATCGGTGATATTGTTAAGGTTAAAATTACTGACAGCATGGAGTATGATTTAATTGGTGAGATCGTTAGCTCGCATTAAGTTCAAAATATTTTTTTACATTTTTGTGCTGATTGAAAAAAAAGATCAGCAGTCTTAATTTTTTGTTCTTTTAAACCAGCAGCAGCTTTAAGCATTTCTATTTTTCCTTTTAATCCTAAGTCGCAAGCTTTTTCAAAAGCAGATAGAGATTCATCATATTTTAATTGAATCAACTTAGTTTGAGCTAAACCAATAAAGGCACGTTCAGAAGTTGAATCTAACTCGGTAGCTATTTGATAGTTTTCTGCAGATAAATCTATTTGTTTGTTCAAATTTAAACTTTCAGCTAAGCAAGTTTGGGCAAATTCTGTTATTTTTAGTTCTAAAGATTTTTTAAAGTAGTTGATAGCTTCTTTATATTTTTCTTGATCGCGACTAGATATACCTAAATAAATGAAAGCTTTATGTTTAAGTGCAGCATTATTTGAAAGCTCTTGGCAGTATTGACTTGATCTTGAGTGATCTGCATCCAGGGTTGTTAAGTGACAGAATTTTTCAATGTAGTCTGTTTTTTTATTAAACTTTTGCAAATCTTCAAGGGTATTTATAGCTTCTGAATAATTAGATTGAAGCTCTAAAACTTCAATAAGAAGTTCAAGAGCATTTTTATCTTTTGTATTTTCAAGCAAATAGTTTGAAAGATTTTTTTTCGATTCGCTAAGCAATTTTTTAAAAATACTGATTTTAGTTTGTGAAATAATTAAATCACTTTTTGTTAAATGAACACTTTCGTTTTTAAAAATCGTCTCTGCTTTGATAAGATTTTTATAACTTAAAAATTCTTTGATCAGTTTTTTTATAATTGTACTTTTTTTATTTGTGTCTTTTTCTTCAGACAGTTTTTTTTCTAATAATGAAGTTCTCTTGTTTTGCAGTTCTGTTGAAAATGTTTTAATGGGTTTGTTTTCATGAATACAAATGGATTGGTATTCATAAACTTTTTTAACAGGCTCGACAGGTTTAGTTTTGTCTTTATCTTTATCTTTATTTTCGACTGGTACAGGTATCGGTGTCGCAGGAGGTGTTTTAAGAGGAGTATTTGGTACTGCTGGTATACTTACAGGTTGAGCAAGAACTAGCGAAAAACCGAAATAATGTACCAAAACAAGACTAAGTTTGAAAAATGTTATAAATTTAATAGTAAAAAACTGTCGCATATTCATACAGATATTATTCACTTAGTCCGATAAGTTGACTAGTGAAACAGTATGTAATCTTGCGGCATTTTAATAAGTTTTTTAAGAAAACCTTTCAGTTGATCAACAACCAGGTTGGTCAGGCTATGATAGAATATGTTTTAATACTTATTATTTCTGTGACTATGCTTTTTGTAGCAAAGGGTGTTTTTTCTGGACTCAATAAATATATGAGTGATTATATGGGAGGATATTTTAAGTGTTTAATAGCACAAGGTGAATTACCCCAACTAAGTGTTGCAGATAAAGATTTACAAAAGTCAGCTAGTCTTTGTTCAATTAATTATGACGGACAATCTGATTCAACTTTAGCTACTGGCGGTAAATCCATTGGCCAAGCAAATTCGGCTTCTAAAGTTGTTGGTTCAACCAAAAAATCGGCAAGCTCTAGAGGTGGAAATAGATTCAAGTCTAAAAAGCCCAAAGAAAGTTCTGATGACTCAGGTGATTCCTTCGCAAGAGGCTCAAGTCCTCGTTCCTCGCGAGGACTTAGTTCAAGTTTAAATGACTCTAGTCGCAAAATTTCAAGTTCTGATGCTGACGGTGATGAAAATCAAAAGGGATCGAGTAAAACAGTCATACCGCTTCAATCAGATCAGAATGATCGAGCTCCTCAATCACGAAAAATGTCATCTAGCATGGAAGAAAATCTTAAAAAAACTCTTGGAAAAGAACTGACGGATAAATCAATAAAAACTAAGCAATTAGCACTAACTGAAGATGAAGATCAAGGGTCTAAACCAACAAGAAGACTATTCAGAGTTCCACAAAGTCGTGATTTAAATGGTCTAGAAGAGGATAAAGTAGATGAAGGATTTGGCATAGGTTCGTTTATGAAATGGTTGATTATTGCAGGAATTGGAATAGCTCTGTTTGTACTGCTCGGAGGTCAATTTATGAACTATCGCAACTCTGATTCGGGAGATTAGAAAATATTACAATAACAAAAAATTAAAGAACTGCTTTTGACGAGAGCATGAACTATAGATAATACAAGAACATTAAATCTTAGTTGTAACTTCAGTTAATTTGTAAAATAAGTAGTTATTCGTCATTTTATAGAGTTATGAGAGGTCACATTGTTTGAAATTAGAAGTTTAAATAATCAAATAAGTTTTAATAGAGAACAAGTTAATAACTTATTGCCTCTTGTTTACCGAATTACAGAAGAATACTCTAAAGAAGTAAAATATTTAATGGCTTGTGTTGAAGCTATTCCCAATAAAGAATCTTCTCGTTGTCTTGAATTGCAAGATCAAATTAATGACTTAATTCAAAAATGGCAAAATAAAATAGAGCGTTTAGGTGGTAAACCAAAAGGTCTTTGGCTTATTGATTTTGATCATGGGAGCGGTTATTTTTGTTGGAAATTTCCAGAGACTCAAATTTTATTTTCTCATGGTTATCAAGACGGATTTACTGGACGAAAATTAATTGAAAATAATACAGTTGAAAAAACTTCGATAGAGTCGCAAGATAAATCTCATGAGAATAGCAATAGCTCAAATTAATCCGATCCTCGGTGATTTAGAATATAATAAAAATAAAATAATTGAAAATATTATTTCATTAAGTCTTAAAAAAGCAGAGTTAATAATATTTCCCGAAGCCAGTTTGTTTGGATATCAACCTTTTGATTTGCTTGAGCGAAAAAGTTTAGTCGATTTGCAACTAAAAAAACTAAAAGAAATGACCCGTTCAATTCCTCAAGGAGTATTTGTGCTTGTTGGCGGATTTGATAAAAATAAAAAAAAAGGGCGACCTTATTTTAATGCTGCATTTTTGTGTCAAAAAAATAAAATTGTTAAAACTTTTTACAAAGAATTATTACCAACTGGAGACGTTTTTGATGAATCTAGATTTATTGAAAAAGGATCATTAAAAAATAATTTTTTTAAAATTGGTTCTAAGAATTTTTTAATCACAATTTGTGAAGATATTTGGGCATGGGATTATAGTTCGCACAAAAGTACATATTTAGAAAATCCGATTCTAAAATTACCGCGCAAAAAATTAGATTTAGTTATTAACATGAGCGCTTCACCCTTTTTCAAAAAGAAGTTTAATCAAAGGATCGAAGTTGCTAAAAAAACTGCTGTATACCTAAAAGCACCTTTAGTTTATGTTAATTTAGTCGGCGGACAAGACGAAGTTATTTATGATGGTCAAAGTTTTATTCTAGACCACAAAGGTCGGTTAATAAATAAAATGATGTCTTTTGAAGAGGATCAAAACTTGTTTGAACTTGAAACGCTAAAGACATGGAATCGCACTGTTCAAGTAGAGACTGAAATTGAACTGATGCGTAAAGCTCTGATCACTGGAATCTATGATTTTTGTAAAAAAATCGGTATTTCAAAAGTTCATTTAGGATTATCTGGAGGAGTGGATTCAGCTTTAGTCGCTGCACTAGCAGTAGATGCGCTAGGTTCACAAAATGTATCTGTTTTTGCATTGCCAACACATTTTAACTCCATCGAAAGTTATCAAAGCGCGCAAAAGTTAGCTTCAAATATAGGTCTTGAATTAAAAAAAATAGATATTGAAACAACTTTTCAACACATAAAAAAAATATTAGATGAAGAATTTCAACTCACTCAGTTTTCTGTAGTGCATGAAAATTTACAATCACGCATACGTGGAATTTTTATGATGAGTTATTCTAATATTTCTTCAAGTTTACTATTAACTACGGGAAATAAGTCTGAGTATGCGACTGGTTATGCAACACTTTACGGAGACATGTGTGGTGGATTAGCTGTTATTGGAGATTTAACCAAAAAAGAAATTTATCAAATGTGTTCTTTGTACAATAAAGAATCTGAAATAATACCGGAATTTATTTTAACCCGTCCTCCAACAGCGGAACTTAAGCCCAATCAAACCGATCAAGATTCTCTTCCAGCTTACGATTTATTAGATAAAGCAGTTGTAAATATAGTAGAAAAGAAAAACAAACTTAATAATAAAACTGAATATTGGTTGATTAAAAAATTAATGTATTCTGAATTTAAAAGATGGCAAGCTGCTCCGATATTAAAAATGAGCGAGCACTCTTTTGGCAGAGGCCGAAGATACCCTATTGCTCACAAAGCACTGTTGTAGATCTTTAAAGTGTAAATCCCATTTGTTTTGGCTGTCGAATAATTTGAGGAAACTTATATTCAGGTTTTCCTGTTAATGAAATTAAATTATTAATTTGTGGCGGTTTTCCACCAATAGAAATTCGCTTATAAAGTTCGATAAATAAACGACCACAATATGTAGCATCTTCTTCTGCGCGGTGAAATTGCGATGAAGGTATTTTTAAATGTTGAATTAACGTACCGAGTTTATAATTTGGCAAACCTGGGAAAACTTTTCTTGCAATCGGTAAAGTATCTAAAACTATTCCTTTTGGCGCATTCAATTCATGTTTTTTTATATCTGCTAATAGAAACTGTGAATCGAACGGGGCATTATGGGCCACCATTGGTAGATCCTGGCAGAAATCTGCGAAAGCGGTCATGATATCTTCTATAAAAGGTTTTCCGATGACCATGTCATTACTAATTCCGTTCACGGCAGATGCTCCAGCAGGAATTGGTTTTCTAGGATCTACTAAGGTTGAAAAAATTGATTCAATTTCTAAGTTATTAAATAAGACAGCACCTATTTCAACGATTTGATCAACTCCAGGTACAGTTCCAGTAGTTTCTAAGTCAAAAGCTATAAATTTCATATTATTTTGATACCTATAAAATGGCTATGTATCAAGGTAAACATGAATAAAATGAAGAGTTCTAAAAACTCAATTATTTGATGTAAAAATTATTAGAAAATATCCAAGTAAGCCATTTATTGTTATCGGGAAAAGGCAAATCGGTGTTAAGCCTAACTTGTAAGCGATAATTCCCTTTTTTTAATATTTTAAAATGACCTTCAGAAACACTACGGTAGTCAATACGTTCTCCATTTTTAAACAAGACAACTTCATAAAAGCAATTGGGTTCAAATGGTAATTTATAATGCAACTCTATACTTTTATCTAAACGAACATTGTCATTCATAAAATAATACTTATTTGTTTTATTATCGAATAAAAATGTTTCAAATCCAGTAGAATCACCAAAGGCATCTATCGATATATAAAATGATCCTGACTTCAGTGCTGACAGAATTTTTTCCTGATCAGATTCCATTTTATATTTTAAATCAGATTTTAATAAGATTCTTTGAGATGCAATTTTAAATGTATTATTATAGCTAGGAAACTTAAGTAGAACATTGGCTAACGGAAGTGCTTTAGCAGTGGCTTCTGTGGACAAATACATGTTTGTTTTTTTTATTTTTGATAGATCATCAAAAATTTTAAGTTCTTCTTCTGGATCACGATAAAGTCTAATCAATGCTATTTTTGGATTAAATGGGTAAAAGATTAAGCTCCAAAGAGTAGACACTTTTTTTTTGGACCAGACTCTGTTAGCCATGTTTTTCAAATTTATAACATCAAAGCCATCAGCAGCTGGATAAAATTTTTTATCTAATTCATAATTGTTAATAATCAGTGTTTCTGCAGAATTTTTTTCGTTATATCCGAAATTAAATTGCTGAATATAGGATTTATTTTGGGCTGAATACAGGGTCAATGAGTAATCAGAATTTGTTACTTTAGCACCAAAAAGAACACCAATATTAAATGCGTAGTAGTCATTTTCTAAAGTCGAAGTAGGATTTAAATCTGTAAGCATAATATATTGAGTAGAAGCCTTTTTTGCTTCATCAATGATATCAGAAATTTTACCAGAACCTATTGTCAAATCTGTGTAAATATTTTGTTGCATTCGATAGCTGCTTTGAAGTGGATTTGAATTCAGTTTTTTTCCAATTAATTTTAGCTCAAACTGAGATAAATAAAATCCGTAAATTAAATAAAAAATAAAAACTGGAGTAAAAACTAAAAACAACTTATTCATTTTTGTTAACCTGAAATAATTCGAGCTGGTCATTTTTTAAATTTTTTATTAAAGTCAACTGATCGTTTTTTATATTTTCTGGCCAGTCACTGTACTTGTATTTTAAAACATAGTATTTTTTTTGTATTGGTTTAGATTCATCAAGCGAATCGTAAAAATCTAACCTTGACAGCCCATTTAGTTTAAATATTTTTTCGTTAGATACAAAACTAAGAAGTGAAGACATCTGATATGTTGGACCCCAAAGTGGTCGAAAGTTTTTTGTTTCTTCATATATTTCCTGGGCTGCAATTGACTGCGGAAATGAACTCATTTTTTTTTGTCCATAATTTGAAAATAAAAAGAAAAATAAACACAGCCAGATTAAACACCAATATTTTAAAGTGAGTCTAAATATTTTTTTATCCAGCTTTAACGATAATAAACCTGTAAAGTGGGCTGCTATAGGCCAATTTGCTTCCACAAGCGCTTTAAATGAACTTAATAGAAAAAAACACCACTGAGTCAGAGAAAAAACTTTACCTGCTGTTATTTTTTGTTTCATTAAATTATAAAAAAGCAAAGGTGAAAATAAAAGAATTTGACCTAGGCTGTAGCCAACTGTCCAAATTAAATTGTATAAGGGTCTGCTTAAACCATGATTTAATTGAAAAACAAATGAACTCCAATTTGTTTGATAATTCCAGATAATTACTGGTAAACAACATGCAAATCCAAAAAACAATGTGCTAAAAGTTTTTAACCAATTTATTTCATTTATTTTTTTAGAAAATATTAAGTAAATAATTAATGCAGGCGGAAATAAAACTATGTGATATTTAGAACAAAATCCTAAACCCAACGCAACGCCTAAAAACGAATACCAAAAAACTGTCTGATACTTCAAAATTTTTAGAACTGAGTAAAAACTCAAGCTGAAGAAAAATAAAAAAGGAATATCTGGAGTCGAAAAAATTCCACCAAAGCCTAAAAAAGGGTTTAATAAATAAAGAACTGCGAAATAAAAAATTTCATTTTCATTTTTTATATAGATTGTCAGGATACGCATCCAAACTAAATAAGTCATTTGACTTAAAAAAACGAAGGGCAGACGTAACAATAAATTTTTATTAAAGTCTCCGAAAAAAAATATCAGCTGATTCGAAATCCAAGTTAACCAAGAAACTGCTGGCGGATGATCAAAGTAACTCAGTCTTAAGTTTTGCCCCCATAATAGATAGTAAGTTTCATCACCGGCTACAGGAATTATCTGAGATAAAATAATTTTAATAAAAAAAGCGAAAAAAAACAGTAAACATATTTTTTTGTTAATAAGAAATTTGTACGGGTTTAGCATCTTTCGAAGCCAGTCCTTTATTTACTCCATTAACTGTAATGTTAATAGAATTTCCTTCATTTGATTTCAATCTTAGACCTTTTTTTGACTTTATAATTTGAAAAGTATCTTTTTTTAAATCAAGTGTTTTGAATTCAGTTTCATCTCCGACTGCGTACTGTATAGTCGTGTCTTTTAGTGATTCGATGACCAATTCAATGTTTTTATTTGATGTGGACATATTTTCTGTATCTGAAGATTCGGTTTTGGGAATAGTTGTTTGAATTTCCACAGTTTCAGATTTTGGAATTTTAGTTACTACAGTAGAATCTTCAGTTTGAGCAGGAATCACTACTTTTGGTAAGTTTGAACTAGTTGCGATCTCATCTGAGGAGCTAACAATATCTTCACTTGTTTTAGCTTCGTTTTGATATTTTTTAATGACTTCATTTATTCCACCCAATAGTAAAACTAAGATAATAATTAATCCTACAATTTTAAATGTATTTTTATTCAAGTTATTTTTCAAGTGTGGAGTAACTGTTGAAATTTCTGAGTTCGATTTTTTGGTCGCAGTAGAGACACTAGGTGATGTAGGAGTATTTTCTATGCTAGTATTTTGAATGGCATTTTTGGATACAGGGTGAGTTATTCCTACTTCTTCATGAAATTGTTTAAGAATAGCAGAAGAATCCATTTTTAAAAATTCTGCATAGGATTTTACAAACCCTCGAACATAAGTTTTAGCAGGTAGTTCATCAAGAGAGCCATTTTCGATTGATTGTACAGTTCGAGAACTAATTTTCAATGAAGCAGAAACATCTTGAGTAGATAAATTTTGCAGTAATCTTTCAGACTTTAATAATTCGCCAGTGATTTTCATTTTATGCCTTTACGAATAAGTTCAATCATTTGCTGTGATTTTTCATAGTTTTTTCCATTAGGAAATAGTTTAATGAGCTCTTCAAAGCGGGCCAAAGATTTTTGTGGATTTCCTGATCTAAAATAGGATATTGCTGAATAAAAATGTGCCTCATCTACTAATTGCTGACTACAAAAAGTCGTTGCTCGGTCTAGTTGTGAAGTTGCTGAGTCATACATTTTTAACTCCAACAGGCTGCGACCATAATAAACTAAAGTTAAACAATCGCTACGTCTTTCTGAAATGGCTTTTTCAAAATAATTTTTAGCTTCAGAATATTGATTTTGATTAAACCAACTAAGGCCATAATTAAAATAAGCGGCCCCGCTGTTAGTATATGTTAAATCAGCTAGGACAACATCAAGTATTTTTTGTGCTTTCGTTAATTGTTTTTGTTCGATATAAACGCGGGCTAAGTTATTTTTTGCATCTGTAAATTTAGAATCTAAATCTGTAGCTTTTAAAAAGTACTTAGCAGAAAGTTCAAATTTTTCCCGCATAAAATAAAGAATGCCTAAGTTATTGTGAATGAGTGCATTTGTAGGATCTAACTCAACAGCTTCTAAAAATTCTTTTAAAGCCAACGGTAAATTATTATTTTCTAAATGAGAAATCCCAATTTCCATTTTATAAAAAGCAGATTTTTTATTTTTTTCATTATTAAAAGACACACAGCTTTGAAGTGCTATAGAGCAAAATAAAAAACATAAAATATACCGAGATAAAACCATAACTTATGCTAGCATTATGATTTATTGTGTCAATCAGATTAGTTTTAAGTCAAAGAATCAGAGGATAACCAACACAAAGTTTCAAAATGATCAGTTTGCGGAAATAAATCAAAAATCTGCAAATGTAAAATTCGGTACTCAGAATTTTTTTTTAAAATAGTTTGTAAATCACGTGCAAGTAAACTTGGATTGCAACTGATGTATAATATATTTTTTGGTTTATTTAAACAAAGTTGATGTATTAAATCGCTATGACAACCTGATCTTGGAGGATCTAAAATAACCAAATCTTTTGATAACGGATAATTTTTGGCAAAGACTTCTGCTTTAGTTGTAAAAAATGTCGCTCTTTGAGACAGTTTTCTTTTTTTAATATGCTCAACTGCATATTTAGTTAGTTCTGAATTCAGTTCAACACTAGTTAAGCTTAAATTTACAAATTTATCTAAAAGGGCGAAAGTAAAATTTCCTGCCCCAGCATACAGTTCAGTCGCATTGAGTACATATTTTGAATCATTTTTTTGATCTAATATTTTATTTACAATATGATTTAAAGATTCTATCAGAAAATTATTAACATAGCGATTCACTTGAGAAAAAGCCAAGCCTTCGCCATGATCACCTATTTTATAAAACTCGGTCTGTTCATTTTGATTAATTCGAATTTCATATTTAATTAAGTCAGAGTTGTTTTTTAAACTTTGTCGTAACCGTGGAATTTCTGCATTAATCGGTGACTCTGCTATTAAACATTCTTCTATTTCAATGATTTGATGAGTTCTTTTTTTAAAATAGCCTAATTGATTATTTTGAGCTTTTAATTGGATACGATTTCTATAATTAAACTTATGCTCACTGGTCTTGGTTTCTAGTAATTGAAATGAAGTGCCTTTTATAAATTGATTAAGCAAATCAGTCAGAATTATTTCTTTTTGCTTTATTTGTTCGTGTTCAAATAGGTGTTGCCAGTTGCAACCACCGCAGTCTATAAAGTAGGCACACGGAGGTTCTCTTCTGGAAGATCCTGATTTTTCAATTTGTAGAATTTGACCCTTTAGAAAGTTTTTTTCAACTGAAACGATTGAAATTTTAAGTTGATCACCAGGGCAAGAATCGGGAATAAAAATAACAACTAATCTTTCATTAAATTTTATTCTGGCAACGCCATCACCACCAATTGATAATTTTTCAACGGTTACATTTTGTTCAGAAAATAAAAGGGACTCTAAATCAGAGCCCCTTTTTGAAGAGATATTATTAGACATTAACCTATTAGAAATTAACTAGTTCATGCTTGTCAAAAAATATCGCTAATTCACGTTCAGCTGATGCTGGAGAATCTGATCCGTGGACTGCATTTTCACCCATTGAGTCGCCGTGCTTAGCTCGTATTGTTCCAGCATCAGCCTTCTTAGGATCAGTAGCTCCCATGATTTCACGATTTTTTAAAATCGCATTTTCGCCAGTTAAACACATCATTAATACGGGTCCAGAAGTCATAAAACTAACTAATTCACCGAAAAATGGTCTTGCGCTGTGTTCAGCATAAAACAATTCACATTTTTCTTTTGAAATCATAGTTAATTTTGCAGCGGCAACTTTTAAACCTTTTGATTCAAAAGTGTGAATAATATCACCGATCACATTTTTTTTAACTGCATTTGGTTTAATAATTGAGAACGTTCTTTCTTTTGACATTTTGAGCTCCTTGTTTAAATTTTTAGTTTACTTCAATTTATATTTATTTATTTTAACATTGATTTTAATGTTGTTCCCATATCCGCAGGACTTCTTGAAATTTTACATCCGGCAGCCTCTAGTGCAGCAAACTTTGCCTCAGCAGTTCCTTTTCCTCCGCTGATGATGGCACCTGCATGACCCATTCTTTTTCCAGCAGGAGCCGCGGCTCCTGCGATAAATACAGCGATTGGTTTTTTAAATTCTTTTTTAATATACTCTGCAGCTTCTTCTTCTGCCGTTCCGCCAATTTCACCAATCATGATCACACCATCAGTGTTTGGATCTGCATTAAACATTTTTAAGACATCAATAAAATTGGTCCCATTAACTGGATCTCCACCGATACCAACACATGAAGATTGACCTAAACCTAATGCAGACAATTGACCAACAGCTTCATATGTTAGTGTTCCAGATCTAGATAAAACTCCGATGCGACCTGCTTTATGAATATGACCAGGCATAATTCCTATTTTACATTCTCCTGGAGTAATAACACCTGGACAATTTGGTCCAATGAGGCGAGTTTTTTTGCCTTCCATGTATTTTTTAACTTTAACCATATCTAAAACAGGAATTCCTTCTGTTATGCAAACAACTAATTCAAGCCCTGCATCAACGGCTTCCATAATTGAATCCGCTGCAAATGCAGGTGGAACAAAAACCATTGAAGCTGTACAGCCTGTTTTTTCTTTGGCTTCTTTGACTGTGTTAAAAACAGGAAGGCCCAAATGAACTGTTCCGCCTTTTCCTGGAGTAACGCCGCCCACAAATTGCGTACCGTACGCTAAGCATTGTTCAGTGTGAAATGAACCCTGAGCGCCAGTGATTCCTTGGCAGATAACTTTTGTACTTTTATTGACTATAATTGACATAAAACCTACTTCTATTTTTTTATTGCTGCAGTAATTTTTTTAGCCGCATCAGTTAAATCATTTGCAGGAATAATATTTAAACCACTATCTGCCAGAATTTTTTTACCAAGATCCACATTAGTGCCTTCAAGACGAACAACAAGTGGAACTTTAAGTCCAACTTCTTTTGAAGCGGCAATAACACCTTCAGCGATCACATCGCATTTCATGATTCCACCAAAAATATTAACTAAAATTCCTTTAACATTGGGATCTTTTAAAATAATTTTAAAAGCATTTGTTACTTTTTCCTTATTAGCACCACCACCAACATCCAAGAAATTAGCCGGCGATTCTCCGTATAATTTAATGATATCTAAAGTTGCCATCGCTAGTCCTGCGCCATTAACAAGACAACCAATATTTCCATCAAGTTTAATGAAAGCTAAGTCAAATTTTGAAGCTTCAATTTCTGTTGGATCTTCTTCTGATAAATCACGAAGTTCCATAATGTCAGGATGTTTAAACAAAGCATTTGAATCAAAATTCATTTTAGCATCTAAACAAATAACATCGTTTTCTTTGGTCACAACAAGAGGATTAATTTCAGCAATCGAACAGTCATTTTTAATAAAAGCCTCATATAGACCCATAAAAAATTTCGTCGCTTTACTAACAACTTCCGGCTGCATACCAATTGCGAAAGCTAGTTCCCGCGCTTGCCAAGCGCCAAGGCCCGTTGATGGATCTATATCTACTTTAATGATGGCATTTGGGTTGCGTTCTGCAACTTCTTCGATATCCATTCCGCCTTCAGACGATGCCATCATCGCCACTTTTCCAGTAGCGCGATCAATTAAACATGCGACGTAATATTCTTTAGCGATATTACAACCAGCTTCGATAAATATTTTATTAACTAATTTTCCTTCTGGACCAGTTTGATGAGTCACTAAAGTCATACCTAAAATTTGCGAAGCCAATGTTTTAACTTCGTCTAAAGATTTCGCAAGCTTTACGCCGCCTCCTTTGCCGCGACCACCAGCATGAATTTGAGCTTTAACAACCCAAATATTTCCACCAATTTTTTTTGCAGCGTCTACGGCTTCATCAGGATTATTTGCAGTGAAACCTTTTAAAGTAACCACACCAAATTTCTTTAAAACTTCTTTTGCTTGATACTCATGTATATTCATTTGAATCCTATTTTAATTATTGAACTGTTTTTAATAAAGCCACTAAACTACGAACAGCTTCTACTGATTTATCAAATTCTGCTTTTTCATCAGCATTCATTTTTGTAGGAATAATTGCTTCCATTCCTGACCCACCAAGTTTAGCTAAAACTCCGACCATTAATTTATCTGAAACGCCGAACTCACCATTTAATTCAACAGCAACAGGCAAAATACGTTTTTGGTCTTTTAAAATCGCTTCAGCCATTTCAACTGCGCCACGAGAAGGAGCATAATAGGCAGATCCAGTTTTTAAATGGCCACCAATTTCAGCTCCGGCTTGTTTGGTTCTTGTAACGATAGCATTGATTTTTTCCATAGTTAATAACTCAGTAATTGGTGTTGTTCCAACTGCTGCCGTTCGAACCATAGGCATCATCGCATCTCCATGATTTCCTAAAACAACTCCTGTGACATCTTTAACTGAAACATTTAATTCTTCAGCGATAAAAGCACGGAAGCGTGCTGAATCTAAACAACCACCCATTCCAAGAACTCTTTCACGAGGAAAACCTAATTGTTGTTTGGCATAAACGGCCATTACATCCATAGGGTTACAAACGACAATAACTATTGAATTTGGCGCATGTTCTTTGATTCCAGCACAGCAGTCCATAACGATTTTTGCATTAATACCTACGAGCTCATCGCGGCTCATGCCAGGCTTGCGGGGCATTCCAGCTGTTAAAATGACAACGTCTGCATTTTTAATATCAGCATAATTAGATGTTCCTTTAACTTTAGAATCAAAATTTTCAATCGGAGCGGATTGAAATAAATCTAAAGATTTACCGATTGCGGATCCTTCATTTATATCTAATAAAACAACATCGCCAAGTTCTTTTTGAGCAGCCCAGTGAGCAGTTGTAGATCCAACAAATCCAGCGCCAATAACAGCGATTTTTTTACGAGCGTGTACCATAAGTATCTCCTTAAATTATATTGATAAATTGTGACATATTTGTTGTAGAGCGAATTAATTAAAATCTCAAGTCTAGAACAAAAATGCTGCAGGGACGAATGTACTCTTGGGTTTAGCGAAGAAAAGTTTAATTTTAGTTTGCGTTTAATCGAAGCATTTATGACAATAAACCCAGATTAATAAAGGAGAATTTATGCAAAAGATTTTAAGAAATTTAGTTTTAGTCATATTCGTGAGTTTCGCACAGAGTGCTTATGCAACAAATGAAACTGAAGACATGAGTTTAATTTCAAATTCCAATCCAACAGAGACTTCAATTTTAACAAAAAAGCAGATTATTGATAATGATGGTGTTGAAATATATAGTTCAAACCTTGAAATGAAGAAAAATAAAATTTTTGGTTTCGGATTAACTTCAGGAGGTGCTGCAGGTCTTATAGGAATTCATTCTGAAATAAATATTAGACCCGCAGATGTTGTATTTCTAGGAATGGGAGCAGGGAAAGGTTACAACACGTTTAATTTTGGGTATAAATTTAATTTTGAATCAGCTTATTTGTCGCCCTACACAAAAGTCGGGTTTTCAAAGTGGTTTTCTTCTTCTTCTTCTTCTTCTGAAAGCGGAGCCGCTCGAAACTCTGATCTTTTAAAGAATGTTTTAAGTGATAACGAAATTTCTGAAAATAAGTTTAATATTAATTTTATCACCGCATCTGCTGGGCTAGAGTATAATCAGCTTGAAGGCGAATTATCCGGTTTAAATTTTTTCGGAGAGGTCTCATTATTAAGTCAAATTTCTCAAGTTAAGGTTATACCTACCGGTGCACTTGGTATAACTTATTTTTATTAATGTTTTTTGAAATAAAAACAAATTAAAAAAGCCTAAATATTACGTATATTTAGGCTTTTGTGTTTTTGATAAAATAAAAAAAGGGCTGGTATTTATACCAGCCCTTTTTAGAAAGCATTATGCTTTACAAAACAACTACTTCTTTTTCTTTTTAGTAGCTTTTTTTGTAGTTTTCTTTGCAGCTTTCTTAGTAACTTTTTTTGCAGCTTTTTTCTTAGCCATGATTTGCTCCTCTTCGCGATAATATTTCTACTACCACATTTGTTGTTGTTTCGACTTTTCAGTCTCGCTTAATAAAATTGTTCCCAAAATGATTTGATCCGTCAAGAAATATTTTGCTTGCACGAGATTTGCGTGAATCTTTTTTTTAGAATCGAGGCCTTATTGATGTATTTAATGCTCTCACTCATCGGTTTATTTTCCGCAGATCGACTAATTACAATGTTTATTCAATATTCACTTATTGAATCACGTCGATTTCATTTTTCATTCTATGTTTTGTGTATTCCTGTGTATTTTTTTATGTATTTCAAAGAACATTTTTCATTACTTATGATCTATATCGGCACAATTTTACTAACCTTGATCTTTTTTTTAAGTTTTATTGAAAAAAAAATGAAAAAAGTATTTTTTTTGACACAGTTGAATGTTTTAAGTGGTCTTATTTTACAAATTCGAACTGGAAAATCTCCGCAAAGAGCTTTTTTGGATATTTTTGAACTCATGATTGGCTTTCAAAAAAAGGTTTATCAACCGTTGGCTTTAATGTTGAGTCATGATTTAAGTCTAAAAAAAACTTTACCTAAATGGAGTTCAGCTTATTTTATTGAAATTGAAGCTGTTTTAAAGTCGGATCAACGTATTATTCAACAAATAGAAGTACTTCGAGCAGCACTTAAAGTTAGAAATAAGTTTATAAGTAGAAAAACTCAAGTTACACAACAAATACGTGCTCAAGCTATTGTTGCTATTTTTGTGTATTTAATTATCTTTATGCTTTCTTGGTATCAATTGAATTTGATTGAATCTAAAGGATTGATTGTTTGTTCAATAATTTTTTTAGCAGCCAGTATTTATTTGATTTTTAAATTAGGAGGTCGTGTAAAATGGACGATTTAACACTGCCTAGTGCACTTATACTTGTTTGGGATGTCAAAAAAGCCATTGAAAATAATAGATCAATTCATACTGGTCTAGAAAATTATATTCAACGTGATTTGAAATGTAAATTTCACGAATTTATTAAGAACTGGGTCGAAAGTAAAAAATTAAATAAAACAATTATTCTTAAATATGACCATTTTACGATTTACCAGCGTGTATTGTTTGACTTGATTCAAAAAGGAATAGATGGCGTAAGTATCTATGAAAATATTATTGAATTGAACGATCAAATGCTTAGTATCTGTGATGAAGATATTGAAAAACATGTCGCTTTATTACCTTTAAAGCTACAAATTCCTTTGCTAGGACTTTTGTTTCCAGCTATTTTAATGATATTAATAGTTCCTGCATTAAAAATGCTGAGTTTTAAGTAATGATTAAGTAATGATTAAGTAATTAAATGCAATTAAAGTAGGTTATATGATTAAAAAAGATAAGGTAATTGAAAATGCACCAATAGTGCAATTAATCTTTGAGCTGGCTCAAAACAAACCAAATCGTCGTTTAGTTCATAAGCTATGTGATGACACTGGAGTTATTTACAAAGAAGACTTACTGGATTTAATGACAGATGTTTTAATTTTTTCAGGTCATATTAATACTAAAAGTAAGCTTCAATCTAAAATTTCAAAAAATAAAGAAAGTGAAATATAAGTGAAACTATCAATTACTAATAATATACTAGAATCAATTGGATCTACACCACTTGTGCGTTTAAATAAAGTCACTCAAAAAAATAAGAAAACAGCAAGACATCATTTTTTTGCTAAGATGGAGTATTTTAATCCAGGTGGTTCAACTAAGGATCGAATTGCTTTAGCAATGATAGAAGCGGCAGAAAAGCGTGGAGAATTAAAAGCTGGAGGAACCATTGTTGAGGCAACGGCAGGAAACACAGGTTTGGGTTTAGCACTTGTTGCAGCAGTTAAAGGATACAAATGTATTTTTGTTTTGCCTGCTAAAATGAGCCAAGAAAAACGCGATTTATTAAAGGCTTATGGCGCACGAGTTGTAATTACTCCAATGGGAGTTCATCCTGAAGATCCTATGAGCCACTATTCAGTTGCAAAAAGAATAGCAACTGAAATTAGAAATAAAACTAATAATTGTTTTTATTCAAATCAATATCATAATTTAGACAATTTAAATTTACACTATCAAGTTACAGGTCCTGAATTATGGAATCAGGCAAATGGTCAAATTGATCTTTTTGCTGCAGGCGTGGGAACTGGTGGAACTCTTTCAGGTGTGGCTAAATTTATGAAAGAAAAAAACCCTCAAGTTAAAATTTTGTGTACTGATCCAGTAGGAAGTATTTTATATGATTTATTTTATCACGGAAAAGTAGTTGATCCACCTGGAGCCTATAAAGTTGAAGGCGTTGGCGAGGATATGTTGCCTGATAACTGCAAATTAGAAATGTACAGCGATTTTATTAAAGTCAATGATGAAGAAGCTTTTACATTAACAAAATCATTAGCGTTAGAAGAGGGCTTACTTGTTGGACCTTCAAGTGCTTTAATACTTGCAGGAGCTATGAAGTACTCTGAGCAATTTGATAAACCAATGAATATTATTGTGATGATGCCAGATTCAGGAAAATCTTACTTAAGTAAGGCCTTTAATGATCAGTGGATGGTTGAAAATAAGTTTGAAACAGTAGAAAATGTTAAAAATAATTTTAACATAGAAATTTTAGCAGAAAACGAATTAAAAAATTATTAAATTATAATGAATTGAAGGCTATATGTCAGAATTAAAAGATAAAATGAAGTTTGCAACTCGGGCCATTCACGCAGGTCAAAATCCTGACCCAACAACAGGTGCTATCATGACTCCTGTTTACTTAACATCAACTTATGTACAAGAATCACCAGGTGTTCATAAGGGTTGGGAATATTCGCGAACACACAATCCCACTCGTAAAGCGTATGAAAACTGTATAGCAAATCTTGAGTCTGCAAAATATGGATTTGCGTTTGCCTCGGGTTGTGCGGCGACTACAACAATAATGCATATGTTAAAATCTGGTGATCATGTTGTGGCTATGGACGATATGTACGGCGGTACTTTTCGTTTATTTGATAAAGTTTTAAAACATCAGGGTCTAGATTTTAGCTATACGGATTTAACTGAAACAAAAAATTTTGAAAAAGTTGTCAAAAGTAATACTAAGATTTTGTGGTTAGAAACTCCGACAAATCCCACATTAAAATTAGCTGATATTCGTGCTTTATCTGAATTAGCACATAAAAGAAAAATATTAGTAGTAGTTGATAACACATTTATGTCGCCCTATTTTCAAAAGCCCATTGAGTTAGGCGCAGATATGGTAGTTCATTCAGCGACAAAGTATATTGGTGGACACAGTGATATGGTTGGTGGAGTAGTAGCAACTAACAATGCAGAGCTAGCAGATAAATTAGCTTTTTTAAGTAATTCTATGGGCGGCGTTCAAGGTCCATTCGATTCTTTTTTAGCATTACGAAGCTTAAAAACTTTACCGATTCGAATGAAAGCTCATGCTGAAAATGCAATGACAATCGCTAAATTTTTAGAAGCACATCCTATGGTTGAAAAAACGGTTTATCCAGGATTAGCAACGCATCCCCAACATAAATTAGCTCAATCTCAAATGACAGGTTTTGGCGGTATGATCACGTTTTTTATTAAAGGTGGATTTAATGCAGCAAAAATATTTTTAGAAAATGTAAAAGTTTTTGCTTTAGCAGAATCCTTGGGCGGTGTAGAATCTTTAATAGAACATCCTGCAATAATGACTCATGCTTCTGTTCCACCTGAACAAAGAAAGCAACTTGGAATTGATGATTCTTTAATCAGACTTTCAGTAGGTATTGAGGACATCGATGATTTATTGAATGATTTGAAGCAAGCCTTTGATCAAATTAAGTAAATTTCTAACTGATTTGTTGACATAAATTAATGAAATCGTTAATTTTCTAGATCAATCTAATAAATGGCCAAGTAGCTCAGTCGGTAGAGCAGAGGACTGAAAATCCTTGTGTCGGCGGTTCAATTCCGTCTTTGGCCACCATTTCATTTTTTTAATTTTAACTAAAAAGATTCTAGGCTTAGAGTTTGAAGCTCCAAATCCCACTATTCGTGAAATGGTGCAAAACGAACTTATTGATAATCCTCAGTTATGGTTTGATTTTTTAACAGCAAGAAATAAAAAGTCACATACGTACGATGAATACATTGCTCGTGAAGTTTATACTATAACCGTCAGTGCAGTTGAGCATTTTGAAAAGCTTTTGTTAAAAATTTCTGAGTTAAATAAATAATATGTGGAATGGTTTGACTGAATCAGAAATTAAATTATTAAAGGACAATATTAATATTTGCTTTAAAGAAAAAGAATAAAAACTAATTAATCAATCTGTTTTGACAAACATAAATTTATTTTTTGAAGATTTGCAGTTTCCTTATAAAATAGATTTAGTTAATTATTAAAATATTGCTCAATCTTGCTTGCCTGGAATTGATTTTATTAAGATTGAGCTTTAATGACAAATTTATAAATAAGATGTTGTTTCAATACAATTGAAACAATGATAATAATTCTTGGTTATAAAATTCAAGGTCGTGATGGTTTTAAAGTTAGGCGTTTTTTATTTTTGTAAGCTAAAACAGAGTATCAACTACAGCAGTTTTTACTTTTTAAGCTATTTTTTAAAAACAATTCCTGCACCTATTAAAGATTCACTTGGCACTGAAATTCCTGCGCGATTAATATTATAATTACGATAAAAAATATTAAAATGTGAAAATTCAATTCCTGCTTCAGTATATCCTGCATACAGGAATTTCTTGTCACAGATTTCAACATTATTTTTTTTTTCACAGTTCTTTGTATCCCCTGCGTAGCCACCAAGGCCTACAAATGGCGACACTGCTAAATTAGAAAAAATTAACCGAGTGGATAAATCGAATCCTGCATAAGTGTCATGATCAGAATTAAAAAATGAAACTCCAAAGCAAGGTAAAATAAACGGATTTATCAGAAACCCAGCATGAAGACCTAGATGGAAGTGATTTGTTGATTTTGCTGCATCGATATAGCCTACTAATATAGATTTTTCGTTATTTGGTTTCTCACTAACAGATGTTGTCTCTTGAAAATTAACTGGATTTGAATTAACTGGATTTGTAATAAGGAGGTTGTTTGACACAGGATTAATTTGTCGAAAGACCTCTTCATTTTTTTCATTAGTAGTTTTTATATAGGGTTGCTGATGTCCAATTTGTGTTGATTCGTAAAATGTTGTACATCCAGTAAATAATAAATAAAAAATGCTAAATATGATTTTCATGTGAACTAATTTATATGATTTTCTTTTTTATTCAAGAAGCATTGTTATTTAGAGTCTGCCTAATCTATTTTAAACAAACTAAGAAAAATGTATACAGTACGTCATAATTAATGACTATAATAATCAAAAAAGGAGTTTTTTATGAAGCCAATTATACCAAAAGTTTCTCGTTATGTTTTAGGTCTTATTTTTTTTGTATTTGGAATAGCAGGATTATTTAATTTAATCCCGCCACCGCCAGATATGCCTGAAAAACTTCAGTCTTTTATGACAACTATGGTAGCAACAGGATATTTTTTTCCAGTCTTAAAAATCACTGAAATCATTTGTGGGTTGTTGTTACTTATTGGTTTTGCTCCTGCCTTAGCATTAATAATATTAGCTCCGATTTCTTTGCAAATATTTTTACTACATGCTTTTTTGACTCCAGGAATCAGTAATTTAATAATACCAATTCTAATTATTGGATTACATTTCACAGCTGCCATCGGATATTGGTCATCTTATCAGCCTTTATTTAAAAAGAATTAGTTTTTTAATTCTTGATTCAATTTTATAGTTCAATCAATATTGTAGGGTAATGAATTCTTTATCCTACAATTCAATTTCAAATTTATGGGACGTTTTTTTGCTTTTTACAATTCCTATTGGTGGTGGAATTCCAGCTGGTGTAGTATTGGGCCAAAAAAATAATGTAGGATGGTTAATGATGACCATACTTTATTTTTTATCAGATATAGCATTGGCTATTGTTTTTGAACCTTTAATGTTAATGTTTATGAAATTCACTAAAAATTCATTATTTGTTGCTAAATTTCGTGAAGAATTTAAAAAAAACACAAACAGAATTCTATCAAGATACAGTGATAAACCATCTGTTTTTTCTTTGGTCACAATTGCTTTCGGAGTTGATCCTATGACAGGACGAGCGGCAGCAATGATGGCAGGTCATCATTGCATTTCTGGATGGGCTATTACTATTTTAGGAGATATGTTTTTCTTTTTAGTCATAATGGGTTCAACGCTTTGGCTGAATAATATATTAGGTGATGGAACAATGTCTGCTATTATAATTATGGTGCTAATGTTTTTGATACCTTTACTAATACGACGATTTAAAGATAGAAAAAATAAATGAAAACTATTTGTTTTTAATATATTTTTTTAGTGTTTCGGGATCACCATCAAACGCCGTATCAGTTTTAATGTCTAATAAATTTAATAAAAAAGGATATACATCTATATTCTTAAACTCTGGAACTAATTCATTTTTTTCAATATTGTATCCAGCAGCAACAAACAGGGCATGCATTTCAGGGTTTTCATAAGACCAACCATGATTTCCCGATTTCAAAGATTCTTTTACACCTGGTAAAGGGCGAAAATCTTTAACGTAGTATGGAATATCTGGAACAATAATAATATCACCAGTGCGAGTAGGATGTGTCATATGAAATTCTACAGGAGCATCTGATTTTAAATAAACTTTATAATTTTTTTCAGTTTCTTTTAATTTTTGAAAAGCACTAGCTAAGCCAACAGGATCTTTGATATAAAGCATGCTTGCGCCGCCGCGATCACTCATTTTGAAAGACCTCATGGCTTCAGGTCCTATGATATCCTGCAGATAAATAATTTTATTAATATCTGTGCTTTGCATGCCATGATCTGAAACAACTATTAAATTAATTGGTAACTTGGAATTTTGGATAAAATTCCACAGGATACTTAAATTTGTATCAATTTTTTCAACAGCTGTTTTAACTTCTTTTGAATCAGGGCCATATTTGTGGCCATCATTATCTATATCAGCGGTGTACAATGCAATAAAGTGAGGGCGTTTGTCTTCTGGAAGGGAAAGTGAAGTAATAACACTATTGATTTTATCTTCAAATTCAATGCTGCCATCATACTTTGTGTAGCAAGTAGGACCTATTCGATTAACGTTTGCGGCTGACCCGACCCAATCATATGTGTGTGCAATCATTCCTTGCTTTTCGGCTACGTTCCAAATGGGATCACCTTTGTACCATAAATAAATTTCTGCCGAAGAGTCAAAAGCATTATATGTTTGCTCTAAAACAGTATCGTAAAAAATATTACTAACTATGCCGTGATTTCCTGGGTAGCGGCCGGTTACTAGGGTGTAGTGATTTGGAAAAGTAAGAGTAGGATAACTTGGAATGAGTGCTTTTGTGTAAATTCCTTTTTCAATGATACTTAATAAAGTTTTCGGTTGAAATTTTTGAATGTAGTCTGCGCGAAATCCATCAATAGAAACCATAACTACAATGGGCTTGGTTAATTGAGTTAGCTGGTTTGTAGACTCTTTACAAATAGGCTGAGGCAATTTTTTTTCACTGACAATAGGTGGTGGTTTAGCAACTATATTCGGTGGTTTTGTCGTACCCATTTCCTCAAAACAAGAAAAAAAGAGTGTTGATAATAGTAACCCAAATCCAATAAATCTTAATTTCATAGATCCCCCTTAGAAATTTTAGATAATTAATAAGGTTTTCTACTTTTCGAATTAAAAACGCAATAAAATATTGTGAAATAACCAATACTTAATAAATCTAATTGTTAGACATAAAAGTTGCTCTAATTAAGGCAAAGCATCAAAGAAAGCTGGTTATTTTAGTCAAATTAGTGATACTTAAGGCTATGAATATTCCAGCGCAACCACCAAAATCTTTTCGAATAGTTTTAAATCTTGAGCGCTCAGAAAGTCGCATGGATACAGTGTTGTTGAATGCACTTCGTAATCAAAAAGAAGATTTAAATATGAAAAATATTTCTCGCGCCCAGCTAAAAACATATTTTGTTAATGGCCAAGTACAGATTAAAGGACAAATCGCACGCCCATCTTCTGGTTTAGCAAAAGGGACAACATATGTTGATATTTTGTTGAAAGCTCCTGCTAAGGAAGAATAATGAAACGTTCTAAATTTTTTCGATTTCAATATTAAAATTTGCTGTTCGCTGCAGATCATTCAAACTCTTCTTAAGTTCGACGATCACATTTTTTTGCTGTTCTAATGATAGCTTTTTTAAAATTTTATCTGCTGTATTATATTTGTTTCCAGAAAAATACATTTGTGTAATAAGCTCTAGATATCCGTGTCTTGAGATTTTAAAATGGATGTGTGGTGGCCTGATCCAATTCGTATCAGCGGGATATGCACCTGGAATAATTGTTCGAAAGGTGTATTCGCCGTTTAGATTTGTGACGGCCTTTCCCCAATATTGAAAATAGGGATCAAGTTTCGCTGTGTTTGGATCAGAAGGGTGATTGTATTTTCCTGATTTGCAAGCTTGCCAAATTTCTACTAAAACACCTGAAACTGGTTTGCAAAATTGATCTGTAACTATGCCTTTAATATAAATAATTTCTCCGTCAGCTACTTTGTTTGAACCACTAAGTTGTATCAAATCAGAATCTGTATCGAGCTGTGAATTGACTGGATAAAATGGACCCTCGGGTTGTATTGGGGTTTTTTGCTTTTTACAAACAGGAGCAGCTTGAGCGAAACTGGTTAATGATATCAAAGTTAAACTTGATAAAGCAGCTTGCTTGATCATTGTTCTGCGATTCATTTTGCACCCATTGCTTGACAAGCTTTAACTGAAAGCGGAGCAAGCGCAACGCTAGCAAAGTGTTTAAAATCAGTACCGCGTATTTTTGCTGTGATTGTCTCAGAATAGTTTCTGGTGCAGATATTATTGCTAATGACCATTTCTTCTTTTTTAACGACTCGTAAGTTTACTATTTCAGTGGGTTTTGCTGTATTGTGAAATAATGAAAAACGATAATCTTTGTCGCCCGGTCTAAAAATTCCAGATGAATTATTACTTTGTGTTGAACAATATCCTGCATTAATACAAGGCCCTGAAGAACCTTTAGAAGTATGATCAAGACGTGCCAAATAATGAATATCTGGAATAACAATTTTAAAAGAAGATGCTCCATAATCACCAACTAAACACTGAACAGTATCTTCAGACAGTTGAACTTCGATTTCATGAACTGTGTCATCAATTACAATTTCTTTTGCTTGTACGTTGATTGAGATTGAAAAAGCTATAGCAGCGAGTATTTTTGTTTTCATGTTATTATCCTTTTACTTGATCCTGTTTTAAACAAAAAATTGCCATATGTAAAATATGATTATATATATATCTTACATAGGTAAAAACAGATGAAATATAGAATTCGTGATATCCTTAATTTTGTTGAATCTGCAAGTTGTCGAACTTTAATGGAAGCTGCTCAAAAGCTTGAGATTAGTCAACCAGCCTTGTCAGAAAGTATTCTTCGTTTAGAAGCTGATGCGTTGACTATCTTATTTTATAGATCAAGGTCTGGAATTCAGCTTACGCCATCAGGTAAAGATTTTTTAATGAAAGCACAAAAAGTTTGTCAGTCATTAGAAGAATTAAACTTAAATCAAGAGCTAAATATTTTTAGTCATACAAAAATCGTAATTGGATGCCATTCTACTGTCGGACAGTATTCTTTGCCGAAAGCACTTTCCTATATTAAACAGAAAGCTCCTTTGTATAAAATTGAACTTAAACACGACTTATCTAGAAACATTCAAAATGAAGTTCAAAAAGGTCACATTGATATTGGAATTGTTATTAACGCTGTAGAAGTCCCTGATTTAGTTATTCAAAAGCTTTCGCTGGATGAGGTCACTGTTTGGGTCGCAAACAAGTCTGAAAAGCTGGATACAGTCATTTGCAACACTCAAATGTTTCAAGTTCAATCAATATTAAAAAAATGGAAAATAAAACCCGAAAAAATTATTAATACTGATAGTTTAGAATTAATTTGTCACTTAGTCGATGAAAATATTGGTTACGGAATTATTCCAGAAAGAGCTGTTATTTTATCGGGAAAAAATTTGAAAAAAGTTAAAGAAGCTCCAATTTATAAAGATGAAATAAGTTTAGTCTATAGACCTGAATTTGGCAAAACAGCAGCGGAAAAATTAGTTATTGAATCGTTGAAAAAATCAATTTTAAGTATGAAATAAAACGACAATGAATTAATCAGAATACATTATATCAGCTCAAAATATTTTTGCTAAAACTCAAATAATGAGTGATGCGAATTTTAGTTTTCATTTTAAAACTGATCGAATTGCAATGCATTGGATCGAACTTCTTCCCTATCAAAAAAGCTCAAACCCTCATGCCGAAAGTTTAGAAGAAGAATTTATATATGTTATTTCAGGAAATCCACATATTTGGATCAACGGTTATATTTATCAATTAAAACCAGGGCTGTGTTGGTTTTCCTGCAGGAACTGGAATTGCTCATACTGTAATTAACAACACAGATCTTGTTGTGAAAATAATCGTTTTAGGAGATCGCACTAAAAAAGAAAATAAGTGTTCGTTTCCAATTAACCCCGAATTTAAAAGTAGCTGCCTAAATATTTGGTGGGATAATTATCCTCCACAAAATTTTGGGCCTCATGATTGCCAGGTGGAAAATTTAAATCACCTTAAAGACCTCAGTGAATTGGCTTTTATTCAAAATATATTTGACTGCGAAAGAAAAATTGGATTTTCATATCCAACTGATCAAGAAAAGTTTTCAGAAGGTGTTCGATTAACTGATTTTGTCGATTTAAAATCTTTAGGCGTTTGGCATGAGATCATGAAGCCTGGTCGACGAAGCTCTTGGCCGCATACCCATAAACTTGAAGAAGAAGCTGCAATTATTTTAAAAGGAACAGCTAAAGTTTGGTTAAATGGCTATATCCACAAATTAACAGCTGGGGACTGTGTTTATTTTAAACCTGGAACTGGCATCGCACATGTTATTATAAATGATAGTGATGATGACCTAGAGTTTATAGGATTAGGTGAAGCTAATGATGGAGGTTCAGAAGAGAAAATTTGTTATCCCCTTAATCAGACGCGCAACGAACAATGCCTAGCCGATGGATATTATTGGGATACAAAGCGAGCACGCGAAAATTTTGGCTCTGATTTAGGAATACCAAATGTTAAGAGTATTAATATTGCGCAATTAGAAAATATTAATGATTTTTTGAATTCAACCAAAGAGCTGCTTTATTCAAAAGAAGATGAATACAGTTTGCTTTTAGGGTTTTGTGAATCGCTTCAAAAGCAGGAGTTCAAATCAAAGTATTTATTTTTTAGTATTAATCAAGAATCTAAATTATTAGCGGCTGCTGTTCTATCACCAATAAATTTAGTTGTTACATATATGTCAGAGCCCATTTCAAAACAGTTTTGTGATTTTTTAATGACTAAAAAAATTGACATACCTGGGGTGGTAGGGCCAGCCATGACTGCAGAATTTATTTCTAGAATTTATGGAAACTTGATTAATTCTTTATTTGTATTGGCAATGAGCCAAAAAATTTATAAATTAGAAAATGTTATTTTTTCAAATAACCCCAAGGGAAAAATGTATTTAGTGACAAATTAAATGTTAGAAATCTTAAGTCGTTGGCTTTGCGAATTTTCACAAGAAGCGATGCCTTTTGAAAAACTAACCTATGAATAAGCACAATCAAGAATAAGTGATCGTATTCAATCACAAGACGTTTTTGTTTGGTTGAATGAAAATGATGGTCCAGTATCGATGGCTTTTACTACACGACCAACATTGAATGGTGTTAGTATTGGTGGAGTGTATACTCCTAAAGAGTTTAGACAAACTGGTTACGCTTCAGCTTTGGTTACAGAACTGAGTGAGTATCAATTAAAAAAAGGTAAAAAGTTTTGTATTTTGTACAATGACACTGCAAAGCTAAGTTCTAATAAAATATATCAGAATGTTGGATATAAAGAAATCGCAGTATCAAAAAATTTTAAAGTCGAAAAAATTAATGATATGAGATAAAATTAAGTGGAAATTCAAATACAGTCGGTCAAAATCAATCATGGGAAGGTCAAGTTATCGGAACGGGACTGATGACGATAACAAATCTAATTGTAAACAATGTTGTTGAAATGAAAATTGAATTTTATAAGCCGTGGAAAAATAGTGCAGACGTTAAATTTAAAATTAATAAATTAACTGATCAATCAGCTGAAGTGTTTTGGTCAATGGAAATGAATCTACCATTTTTTATGTTCTTTTTTAAAAAAATGATGACAGCTTATATGCAAACAAATTTTCTGCGTGGATTAATGCTATTAAAGAATTTATCTGAAACTGGAATAGTGAATTCACGAACAAAATTTAATGATAAAAGCAATTATAATCAATTTTATGTTCTTGGTAAAAAGATTAAATGTAATATTAGTGAGATGTCACAAAGTATTCCAAATGAATTAGAACACATGCAAAAACTATTAAGTGATAAAAAAATAAATTCTCCTGATTTTTGGACTACGCTAAGTCATGATCATAATATTCCCAAGAGAATTACACTTTTTACAGCTGGTTTTGGATATGCTAAAGATCAAATTTTATGTCCAGAAGGCTATGAGATTTTAACAATTCCAAAGCATCTAGCTATATCAGTAGATTTTTATGGCCCATATAAACATATTGGTAATGGTTGGGGAATGGCTGTGGCCCATCAGCGTGGCTTAAAAATGAAAATGAATAAAAAAATTCCACCATATGAAATTTATAAAATCATTCCTGGGCCAACTGTTTCAGAAAAAGATATTTTTACTCAAATAATGATGCCAGTGAAGTAGAGACCAGATGAAAATAAAAATATTTTTATTTTCATCTCATTTTCATGAGATCACCATGGATTAGTCTTATTGTAAGAAGTGATGAATAAAATCATCAACAAACAATAACCTGGGCTTAAGCCCTTAAGGAGACATCATGAAACAATTAGCAATTATACTAGCAGCAGTTACAGTAAGTGCGTTTGCTTTTGCACAAGGGCCAACTTCTGCGCCTGCTGCGACTGAAGCGCATAAAGAAATGAAAGGGCATGGAAAGTATTCAAAAGAGTTAAAAGCTAAATGTCATGTTGAAGCTAAAAAAGACAATAAAGCTTTTAAAGCTTGTTTAGAAAAAGGCGTGTAGTTAAAAACTAATTGTGATTTAAATCACAATTGCCCTTTCCTTAGAGTGGACCTATCGATTGACAAAAAAATAGGTCCGCTCTTTAATTAAATAAATGAAAATTGCATTATTAGAAGATGACCAAAAAATCTCACAGCACTTGAAGCGAATCCTGGAAGCACAGGGTTGGTCTGTTCAAACTTTTCTTAAAATTTCTGATCTATTAGATATTCTTTTTATCCAATCAGACTTTGATGTTCTTATCTTAGATCGACTGCTTTCAGACGGCGACTCTGTGGATCACTTAAAAAAAATAAAAGTGAATTGCGTACATGCTAAAATTATTATTTTGTCTTCAATAGATTTTCCGAAAGAAAAAGCTAAATGGTTAGGCGAAGGTGCTGATGAATACATGGGAAAGCCTGTATTTTCAGATGAGTTAATCGTTCGCATAAAATTGCTAGTTGCTAGATCTGTTAAAACATCTGGTTTATTTATTGATTATAAAGATATGAAAATCGATAAAGTTGATCGAGTCATTTTTGTGAATGGAAAACGCATAGATTTTTCAGCAAAGGAATTTAATTTATTATTACTACTTTTAGATAAACCAGGTCGAATTTATAATAAATTTCAAATTTTAGAACACGTTTGGGGTTATGATTCTAATTTAGAAACTAACGTCGTAGAAAGCACACTTAATCATTTACGACGAAAGTTAGAACAGTCGGGTTCAAAAATCGAAATCAGTAACAAACGAAATTTAGGATATTGGGTTGAAGGATAAATTATTTTGGACTTTTTTTTTAGTCTATTTATTTTCTATAGCAGCCATTTTTTCTGTTGATCGATTTTATTTATTTCGACAAGCTGAAGTAAACATTAAAAATGATTTAGAAGTTATGGCCACAGCTTTAATTGCCAGTAAACTTTCTGTGGATACTTTTAATAGTTTTGAAGATACAGACGACGTCATTCATGATTTATTGCAAAACCAACGTTTAGATCGAACTATTAGGGTTTTTACAACTCAAAAAGACTTAATTTTTTTTAATGAATTAGCAAGACAGCTAACAGACGAACCTTCATCAGCGCATTGGTCTGAATTCACTATTTCAAATCGCCATTTAAAAAGACTAACAATTTCTACTAAAGGCTATATTTTAGAAGTTGGCCTGTTTATAGATCCTATGTTGTCAGATATAAGAACTCAGACAAATCAAATACTTATTATTTTATTCATAATTTTAATTGCAGGTATTATTATATCGTACTTTGCAACAAAAAGTGCAATGCAACCGCTTAATCAGCTTGCAGATTTTTTTAATAATCACAGTAAGAAAAACAAAAAGCAAACCAGTATTTTATTGCATCAAGATAGAATGTTTTTAACATCTTTAATGCACTCGAACGATGAAATTTCGACGATGTCAAAGTCATTTATTTCATTAATTGATAATGTCCAAATAGAACAAGATAAAAAAGAAAAAGATCTTTATTTTCTGGCTCATGAATTAAAAACTCCTTTGGCACAACTTATTTTTGGTTTAGAAGATCAAATCAAAACAACTAAAGATATGCAGAATAAAGAAAAATTAGATCGATTATTTCATATTTGCCGAAATTTATCAGAGTTTATTAAAAATTATTTACGAATTGCCTCATTAAGAATTCAAACAAAAAGCGATCTGCAGCTGTCCGCTGTTAATGCAGAATACTTGTTGAAAAGTGTTCTAGAAACTTTTTCAGAGAATGAGAAATCGCGAATTCAAATTCTAAATATGAGCAGCTTGATTATTATTACTGAAATCCAGTTTTTTGAATCAATTGTTCAAAATTTAATGACAAATGCCTTGAAGTATTCGACACAAGAAATAACAATTGAAATTAATAACAACACTATTTGTTTTATAGATAGTGGACTTGGATTTAGCGAATCAACGCTTAAAAATATCGGGCAACCTTTTAATAAATCAAACTTAAATGAAAGCACGGGTTTAGGCTTAGCCTATTGTTATGAGATATGTAATTTGCTGAATTGGAAATTAACTCATGAACGACAGGAAGATAAAACAACTATGAGGCTTATTTTCGATAATGAAAGTTTAGTCAATTAGATTAATACATTGAAAATCTAAAAAAATAATAAAAAAGTTCGAAATCCTAAAGTCATTAAAATAAAGCTTCCAATGGTGAATATGACAAATCGAATTCTAACAATATTGAATAAACTTTGCCATAAACTATGTAAAACACGGAATATAAAATAGCCCCAGGCCAAATTTATATTGGTTTCATTTGAATTATTGCTGATCGCTAGAATAATACAAATTGCATAAAATAAAACGGGCTGCTCATGAAGATGATTATAATTATCAGAAATCCAATTCACATTTTCTGGTAGTACTTGTCTTAATTGAGCACCGTTTCTTACTTTTCTAAAATCAACGCGCGCTTTAATTATTGCAGGTAAGCGTGTCGCATAAACCCAAATCCAAACAATAAATGTCCAAATAACCAGTGATATAACAGGAAATAAAATTGGACTCATGTCTTACCTTTCAATTTAAGTTTATGCTTTTCTGACAAATTCAGATTTCAAATAAACTGTGCCCATGCCATCTATTTTGCAACTGATGTTGTGGCTGTCTGGACCGTCAGTCTTTAATCTGATATTTTTTACTTTTGTGCCAATTTTAACTGATCCAGTTGATCCTTTTATTTTAAGTTCTTTTAAAATAGATATGGTATCACCATCATTTAAAACTGCACCCGAGCAGTCTTTAATTTGATTATCTTCAATTGATTCAATGATCACAGCTTGATTTTCTAACGGCATCCATTCCTTTGAACATTCTGGACAGATCCACAAATTTCGGTCGGCATAAATATTTTCAGAGTGACACTGAGGACAATGAGTTTCGTTTTTCATAAAATATCGGTACAATAGTATCTTCAGAGGACAAAGGAAATATTCCGTGAATCAAAAACGCTTTTTAGCACCGCAGATTTTTAATGACGAATCTGCAGAATCAAAACTACAACGTTCAAAAAAAATATCTGATTTGAAAAACTTAGGTCAAGTGACTGAGCGATCACTTGAAGCTGTGAAAATTAATACAGTTAAGCAATTTGTTAAATTAGGATGGAAAAAAACACTAGTAAAACTATGCGAATCGAATCATAAAAATGCACATACAATTTATGCTTATGCGTTAATAGGCGCCTTAAAAAACATCGAATGGAATCAAATTTCAGATGTAGATAAAAAAGAAGCTCAAGAATTTACTTTTGAGCTTCGAAAAAAATTGAAAAAGAAGAAAAATAGATTAAACGTGTTTAAAAAATTTCTTATATAAAAAACAACTCATCCAAATTAATAAAACTAATACGATGAATCCCACAAATGCTGGAATCCAAAATGAAACTAAACTAATAAAAAGCGCTAATAATGTTTCTGCTTTTGCAAATAAAGGGTTACCAAGACCACCTGTTAATTGAGTTGAACCTAATCTTAACAAGGATGTAGTTGCTTGAACTGCTCCTGCAGTACCTCCTCCGATAAGAAGCCCCAGAACCATTTTTGCAGTCGGTGCTGAGTTTAAAAAATCACCCATTCCAAAAAGACTTGCACTCATAATTGCTCCTGCAAACATTGCTATAGGGCCTGCAGCAACATCTAAAAGATGATCAATATAAGGAATCATATATCCTAAAAACTCTATGAGGCTTGCCACAGAAAAGCAGATTAGTGCTGCGTTTGTTCCAATCCAAGCAAAACTTCCTGTTGGCGTATACCAACCCAATTTTGCGGCAAGTGAGGCTACAAAAAAAGGTAAGAATATTCGAAATCCACAGCACGCGGCTAGACTTAGGCCTAAACCTAAACTGATAAACCAATCCAATCGATTATTGACGATTTCGGTACCAAGTTGATTAGAAGAGGAAAACAGCCAATTTAAAATTTCACTCATAGTTGTAAATATATGATATTTATAAATATAACTGCAATAGGTGTTTATATAGATTGTATCTATGTTTTTAAATATTATATCGATAATACTTATATTATGCTTAAACTTGACGATAGGATGATTGTCAGAACCCTAGTAAAGATTTATAACTTTCTACTAAGGTAAATAAAAACCAAATCTAAAGGAGATTTTATGCAAACGATAATAAACACAAAAATAACAGACTTCAAAGTTCAAGCTTATCATAAAGATAACTTTACAACAGTGACTCAAAATGATCTTAAGGGAAAATGGTCCATTTTCTTTTTCTATCCTGCTGACTTTACTTTTGTTTGTCCAACTGAGTTAGGGGATATGGCTGATAAATATTCTGAATTTCAAAAAATGGGTGTAGAAGTTTATTCAGTCAGTACTGATACTCACTTCACACACAAAGCATGGCATGATGCTTCAGACACAATTAAAAAAATTAATTATCCTATGTTAGCTGATCCAACTGGACACTTAACACGAGCTTTTGGAGTTCACATTGAAGAAGCAGGTTTGGCTTACCGTGGTACTTTTGTAGTTAATCCAGACGGGGTTATCAAAATAGCTGAAGTTCAAGATAACGGAATCGGACGAAATGCTGACGAATTATTAAGAAAAGTTCAAGCTGCTCAATTTATTGCAACTAATCCAAATGAAGTTTGTCCAGCAAAATGGAAACCAGGTGCAAGCACGCTTAAGCCAGGTTTAAATTTGGTCGGAAAAATTTAGGTTATTTAAACTTTACTTAAAATAAAATTTATACATTTTTTAGCGGAGTGCTTTATTGCGACCGCTATTTTTTTAAAAAATGAACTCGTTTAAAGGAGCATTTATGTTAGATCAAGAAATGAAAGATCAACTAAAGTCAGTTTTTCAAATATTAACAAAAAATATTGGACTTGTTTACAATAACACAAGTCATTCAGATCAAGCTGACTTGTTGGCTATGTTAAGTGATGTCGCAACTACTTCAGATAAAATTTCAGTTTCAAGCAGCGATTTGGTAAAAACTGAATCTGCTCCTTCATTTTATATAACAGTCAATGAAACTAAAGCTGGAGTTTCATTTAAAGGAATTCCAAATGGCCATGAATTTTCTTCGTTGATTGTCGCCATTCTTAACGCTGATGAAAAAGGGCGAATTCCAGATGAAAATATTATTCAACGAATCAAAAACATCAAAGGTCCAATCAATTTAAAAACTTACATTTCACTAACGTGTGAAAATTGTCCTGATGTCATTCAAGCTTTGAATTTAATGGCATTTTTGCATCCTGAAATGACTCATGAAATGATTGACGGTGCTTACACTCAAGATGAAATTGAAAAATTAAATATTCAAGGTGTTCCTAGTACGATCAGTAATAATAAATTAATTCATGCAGGAAAAATTAGTTTTATTGACCTACTTGATAAAGTAGAAAAGCATTTTGGAGTTAACGATACTCAAGCGATTCAAAAACCAAAAGATTTAGGTTTGTATGATGTCGTTGTTATTGGCGGAGGTCCAGCAGGAGTTTCATCAGCTATTTATAGCTCAAGGAAAGGTTTATCGACAGTATTGATTTCAGAAAAGTTCGGTGGTCAAGTTCAAGATACTAAGGGAATAGAAAATTTTATTTCAATTCCTTATACCGAAGGACCACAGCTGTCTGCAGAATTAAATAAGCACTTATTACAATATCCTGTAAAAATATTAGAACATCGACGTGTTAATAATATTGATAAAGAAAATAAAATAATTCATTTACAATCTGGCGAATTTCTAAAAGCCGAATCAATTATTATAGCAACTGGAGCTAAGTGGCGTGAGCTTAATATTCCTGGCGAAAAAGATTATTTGGGTCAAGGCGTAGCTTATTGTCCGCATTGTGATGGACCTTTTTATAAAGGTAAAAAAGTAGCAGTGATTGGAGGCGGCAACTCCGGAGTTGAGGCTGCCATTGATTTAGCAGGCATAGTCAGCGAAGTCACAGTTTTTGAATACAATGATCAACTCAAAGCGGATCAAGTGTTAGTTGATAAATTAAAATCTTTATCAAACACAAAAATAATTACAAATGCAAAATCTAAATCTGTTATAGGCGATGGCAAAAAAGTGACAGCGATTGAATATACAAACACTAAAACTAGTTTAGATGAAAAAATCGAACTGGATGGTATTTTTGTTCAAATCGGCTTACTGCCAAATAGTGGATTTTTAAAAGACACGCTTGAGCTTTCTAAATTTGGGGAAATTATTGTGGACAACAAAGGACGCACTTCAGTTAAAGGAATTTATGCTGCAGGTGATGTGACGACCACACCTTATAAACAAATTATTATCGCTATGGGTGAAGGCGCTAAAGTAGCACTGACTTCGTTCGAAGATCGAATGTATGGTCATTGAATAAGTAAGTAAATGTCGACTAATAATTGTCCGGCTCCGCAATCTAGTGCATCAATATTAAGATCAGACATTTGGTTTACAGGAAAAGTAGACGTGATTTCAATGGGGTCAATGAAAGCAATACCACCGTCTATAAAATTGACTAAAGGAATATCGTTATCATTATATTTTATAAAATCTGAAAATCCTGTTGTTTCAGTTCCAGTTAAATAAGAAGCATCGCGTGTGCCGTAGGCTAATTTACTTTGATCGTTATTCATTCGAACAAAAATATAATTATCGACTAATATTTTACTTTGTAATGTTTTATCAGGTCCAACTAACTTTAAAGCTCGTCGATCATTCAACTTTAAATTAAATCGTGCGGTTCCAATTTCTTTAGGTGTAATATTTCCAGCGCCATCATGATTTCTTGAAACAATATTTAAGCTTGAGCGTGTCTCAATTTTTGAGTCAGGTGCAGTAATTGTTTTAACGTAATAACAAGTACCTTTAATGTAATCACGCACTGGAATATTTTGAGTGTTTCCAAAAAGTTCAACGTATTCTTTACATTGAAAAACAAGGCAAGCTTTTGTGTTTTCATCAAAGTATTCATCATTTTCGCATTTGTTTTTTTCAGTTCGATCTGGAACTGAAGGATTCACTTTTTGTGAAAATTCAGATTTAGAACAACTTTGTAATATTAAATTAAATAGAAGCAATACAGTTATTGAAATTATTATTTTTGAAGCACTCACTTTGTCCTCACAGTCATAAGGTTTTTCTTATGACTGTGTATCGACTTTTAACTATGAAAACTTGACTGGACCTTGGGTGGGATTAACCAACTTTGTAAGCATTCAAACAACTGTTTTCTAATTGTTTTTTCATTTGTGAATCATTAGCGCGAGGATCTGATTTTATATCAAGCATACATTTGTAATATTTTTCTTCTCGGGCTTTTTGTTTCTCTTCAGCTAGTTTTTGCTCTTGAGTTAGGATAGCTTTGCTTACCGCTTCCGGGTGTTTAGAATCACAAGTTTGCCTCCAGTAAGAGGTTGCCTGTGGGTTTGTACCATAACTAGGTTTACCATTTAAATCAGCTATGCACTTGTTAAAAATATTTAACTGAACCTGATATTTTTCTTCTTTTTCTTTTTGAATTTTCTCATTTTCTAACTTGTTAATAACTTCTGGTTTTTTATAGTTACATGATTGTGTCCAGTAAAACGTAGCATTGGGATCTGATCCAAAACCAGGCTTTGATTTTAAAGCATCCATACATTTTTGATAATCAGTTTGACGTGCTGAATCTTTTTGTTCACTTACAGCCTTTGATGCAGCGGCTTGCGCTTCTTTTAATTCTTTATCAGCTTTATCTTTTGCAATTTTTGCTTCAGCTTTTTCTTTTTCAGCTTTTTCTTTAGCCAATTGAGCTTCGCGATCTTTTGCTGCTTGTGCTTCAGCAGCTAATTTTTTTTCACGTGCTTCCTTTGCTAATTTTTCTGCGTGCTCGTAAGCTAACTGAGCTTCTCGTGCCTCGATAGCCTCTTGCTCTGCAATTTCTTTAGCAATTTGGGCTTGTCTTGCTTCCTCAGCAGCTTTTTCTTTTGCTATTTTTGCTTCTAGAATTTCTCGATCTTTAGCTGCTTGAGCTGCTTCTTTTTCTTGTCTTTCTTTTTCTAACCATTTTGAGATAACTTGTCCTGCAATATTTTCTTTAGAATTATAACTTGCTGAGATAAAATCAGGGTGTTTGGAAGCACATTGCATATGCATAGATTTTTTAAATTCAGGATTCTGAGATCGGGGATCTTTTGAAACTGACTGCATGCATTTATCAAACAAATCTAAAGATTCATTATATTGTTTTTGAAATGCAAGCTGTTCTTGACGTGCTTTTTCTTTAACAATTTCATCAGGATGTAAAGCAGTGCAAGATTGTTTTAAATATTCAGTTGCGTATTCGATTGTGCCATAGCCAGGCTTGCTTTTAAGATTTTCTAAACACTGATTAAATAAAGCAAGCTGTGCATCAAGTTTTTCTTGTTTTTCTCGTTTTTCTTTTTCAGCTGCTAGTTGTTTGATAACATCTGGATTTAAATAATTGCATGATTGCTTGTGATAATAAGTAGCATTAGCATCAACACCATATCCGGGTTTATCTTTAAGATTAAATAAGCATTTTTCAAATTCATTTAAGTTATCGTACTCACGTTTTTCTCTTTCTAAATTTTCTTTAGCAATCTGTGCGTCGCGAGCTTCTTTATCAGCTTTGTCTTTAGCCTCTTTAGCTTCTTGTAAAGCCTTTTCGTACGCAGCTATTGACTCTTTTACTTGTTGAGCGACTCTATCTGCAATTTCTTGAGCTGCTCGATATTCACTTTCTTCTTTTTCTTTTTTATCTTTTTCTTTTTGAGATTGTTCTTCATTGTTTTTTGCTATTTGAACATCGCGAGCTTCCTTGTCAGCTTTAGCTTTTGCTTCTCTAAGCTCTTCTTGTTCATCAAGTAGTTTTTGTTTTTCTAGTTCCGCTTCGTAGGCCTCTTTGTCGGCTTTATCTTTTGCAATTTTAGATTCCAAAGCTTCTTTGTCTGCTTTTTCCTTTGCTGCTTGCAATTCTTTTCTTTGGATTTCATCGGGGTGTAAAGCAATACATTGAGCTTCTAAATCACGTTTAAGGCGTGGTTCATTTGATCTTGGATCCTTTGAAACATTAGACATGCATAAATTATATTTTTCAATTTGAGAATTATACGTTTCTTGTTTTTCTTTTTGAGATCGAGCATCAGCTAGTTTCTGAATTTCATCTGGATGTTTACTTTTACAACCTTGTTCCCAGTAGTTAGTGGCTTGATCATTTACGTCATAGCCTGACTTTCCTTTTAGATCAGACATACATTTTTTGTAGACATCCATTTGCTCTTGATATGTTAACTGATTCGGTAGACCACCAAAATTTTGATAAGCTAAGATTAAAGACAGTAGTCCAGCACCAACAGCAAGTTTTTTGAATAAATTTTTCATCGATTTTCCCCCGATTTTGAATGTTTCGGTTTAAATCTTAAATACTTTAGTCCTGAAAGTTAAAAAGTGAAAAATTTCCTGAAATAATACGCTTTTTTTGGTAAATCTGTTTCAATTTCAGATGGACTCGAAAAATAAGCTATGGTAACTCTGTAATCCACTATAACACACGTTGGGTAAATAACTGGTCTTGCGATATTTGGTTTCGCGAGAAAACTCGAGGTAAAGCATTTAATTTTGTTATCTGCTTAAAAGACAATCAAATGTAATCTTGATTTCTGACCGAGCTCTGCCCTTCGGAGGATCAACCAGAAAAGAAAAGGACTACATATGGCTCAAGTTACCATGAAAGAAATGTTAGATGCAGGCGTTCACTTTGGTCACCAGACACAAAGATGGAATCCAAAAATGAAACCTTATGTTTACGCTGCTCGCGGTGGAATTCATATCATAGATTTACAAAAAACTGTAGTTCGCGCAAATCAAGCGGCTGATTTTGTCAAAGAAATCGCTTCTCAAGGTGGCACTATGATTATGGTTGGTACTAAGAAACAAGCTATTGAGCCTGTTCAAGATGCCGCTCGTGGGTGTGGTCAATATTTTGTGACTAAGCGTTGGTTAGGTGGAATGTTAACAAACTTTCAAACAATAAAAGCATCTATCGATCGTTTGCGAAATATTGATAAAATGAAAGAAAATGGTGATTTTAATTTATTAACTAAAAAAGAACGCGCTGGTTTAGATAATGAATATTTACGTTTGACAGAATACTTACAAGGTATTCGTGAAATGAAATCTTTACCTAAAGTTATGTTTGTTGTTGATCTGTTAAAAGAACACATTGCAGTTCTTGAGGCAAAAAAATTAGGGATAAAAATTGTAGCTATTGCAGATACAAATTCTGATCCTGAAATTGTTGATTTTCCAATTCCTGGAAACGATGATGCCATCAGATCAATTAAATTATTTACAAATTTAATTGCAGATTCTTACTCTGAAGGTGCTAAAATTTGGGAACAAAAAGTACGTACTCAAACAGATAAAGCTTCCGATATCGCAAAAGAAAAAGGCGATGTTGTTGAAACAGATTTGAAAAAACCTGTACGCACTGGATTTAAGCCAAAAACTGCGATTGAAGCTGCAAAAGCTGCCGGACCAACAGTGGTTAAAGCTAATAAAACACGTAAGCTAGTTGCTGCGGGCACAGCTGATGTTGTTGAAATTGAAGCTGAGCTTAATGAAAACAAAGTTGAATCAGAAGATTAGTTTTTAATAAATTTAATAAATATTGAGGAGAATTGTCATGTCTATATCGGCGACAATGGTTAAAGAATTGCGCGAAAAAACCAGTGCAGGAATGATGGATTGTAAAAAAGCATTAGAAGAATCAAAAGGTGATTTCGAAGGAGCTATTGAATGGTTAAGAGTAAAAGGATTGTCGGCTGCTGCTAAGAAAGCTGATCGAATTGCAGCTGAAGGTACAGTTAGCGCAATCACTTCTGGAAACACTGCTGTAGTTGTTGAAATAAATTCTGAGACAGATTTCGTTTCAAGAAATGATGGCTTTAAATCTTTTGTATCTGATGTAGTTAATCATCTTTTAGTAACTCATTCGACTGAAAATGTTTTAGATCAAAAATATGCAAAAGATAATTCTAAAACTGTTGGTGACGGACTCAAAGAAGCCATTGCAACATTAGGTGAAAATTTAGTTATTCGAAGATCTGAAAAATATGTAGTTAATGGAACAGGTTTAGTTCATACATATATTCACGGCGAAGGAAAAATCGGAGTCATGATAGAAGTTGCTACATCAAATGCAGCTGCTGCAGCTTCTGCCGAAGCCAGAACTTTTGCATCAGATGTTTGTTTACATATTGCTGCAATGAACCCAATGGCTTTGTCTCAAGAAAATATGAGCGCAGATGTAGTCAGTAAAGAAAAAGAAATTTTAAAACAAAAAAATCTTGAGTCTGGAAAAAAAGCAGAAATGGTTGATAAAATTGTCGACGGTCAAATTAGAAAATTTTTGGCTGAAAACTGCTTATTAGATCAACCGTTTGTTAAAAATCCAGATTTAACAATTAGTGCTTACGCTAAAGAAGTTGGCAAAAAAGCTGACGGAGAACTAACGATCAAGAAATTTGTTAGATTTGAATTAGGCGCCGGAATCGAGAAAAAAGTCGTCGATTTTGCTGCTGAAGTAGCGGCTCAAACTAAGAGTCATTAGTAAAAAAGCCTACATTAAGTAGGCTTTTTTTTTGAGATCAAAGAATATATCAAAAAGGACCTACACCATGAAAAAATCAGTTTACAAAAGAATTTTACTTAAGCTCAGTGGCGAAGCTTTAGCGGGGAATCAAGGAACTGGGATTAATACGTCTGTAATTAATCAAATCGCACTTGATGTTAAAGAAGCTCATGCAACTGGTGTTGAAATTGGTTTAGTTATCGGTGGTGGCAATATTTTTCGTGGTATTGCGGCTTCTGCTCAGGGAATGGATCGTGCAAATTCTGATTATATGGGAATGCTTGCGACTTGTATAAATGCTTTAGCGTTACAAGAGGCACTAGAAAAAGTAGGAGTTCCTACACGAGTTCAATCTGCAATAGAAATGTCTGAAATAGCTGAGTCATATATTCGACGTCGTGCAATTAGACATTTGGAAAAAGGTCGTATTGTAATTTTTGCTGCTGGCACGGGAAATCCATTTTTTACTACAGATACTGCGGCTTCACTCCGTGCTATGGAGATTAATGCTGAAGTGTTAATGAAAGCGACTAAGGTGGATGGGATCTACGATAAAGATCCTAATAAGCATTCGGATGCAAAAAGATATGATAAGATCAGTTATATTGATGTTCTTAAACAGGGTTTGCAAGTTATGGATTCAACGGCCATCAGTCTTTGTATGGATAATAAATTACCAATTATGACTTTTGATTTGGCAAAATCAGGAAATATTTTAAAAGCAGTTTGCGGAGAAAATATTGGTACTTTAGTTATTTAGTGATAGTCTGTAAGTCAGTTTTTATATTTTAAAATGGAGAATTTATGTTAGATGAAACTAAATCAAATACTAAAATTAAAATGGAAAAAGCAGTTCTTTCATTGGTCGAAGAATTAAAAAAAATTCGCACAGGAAAAGCTCAAGTTTCGATGTTAGAT
>JAYUJM010000008.1:0-11073 GCA_043765175.1 Pseudobdellovibrionaceae bacterium
ATTTTCTGGCACGGTCGAGTTAGAAGTTATGAAACTAATTGATTCAAATTATAAAAAAACAACTAAAATACCGAGTCAAATTAATATTTTATATCAATTATTAGATCCAGAAAAGCATTCTCAAATTTTTTATGACTGTCGAAAAATAAAAATAATTACTCAAGGCGAAAGATCAGATATCTTTAAGAATTGTGAACAAAGGAGTGAAAAAATAGCTGAGATTTATCAAAAAAATTCAAATCTTATTTCTATACGTTTTATTCAAGCACAATGGAAAAGTGTCATCGGAGATTCGGCATTACTTAACCTAAAAGATAAAGTCTGTGAAATATTAATATCTGAAAATAAAGTCGACAAACTAAACTGTAAAGATACATTGTTGACTTTAAAAAGTGATCATTTATTAGAAGAGATTAAAATTGAAAAATATGAATTTGACCGTCAGGGTAAAAAACAAATTGTAGTAAATGGTGGTCGATTTAAAAATATGTTACAGACAACAGATATTCAAATCACTGTTCCAGACGGAGGTCGAATTGAAAGAATTGAAAAAGAACTAAAGTCAAAAGACGAGTACCTGAAAAAATAGGATTAAATAATTTAAAGTAATTGCTTAAGGTTTTGAATAAAATCGTCAATTTCAAATTGTGTCGTATCCCAGCTTGTCATTAGTCGGCATTCAAAAATTTTTTCGTTCCAAACATAGAAAAAGTATTTTTCACGAAGAGGTTTAATTATAGTTTTTGGCAAAATAATAAATACGGCATTACTTTCCTGAGGCTGGGTTAAAATAAGTTCTGGTTTAGATAGACTTATTTTTAAAAGCTGAGCGTAAAGATAGCTTGCCATATCTACGGAATGTTTAGCTATTTTAATATAAAGTTGATTCGTAAAGTACGCTTGAAACTGATGAGCTATGAATCGACTTTTTGAAGGAAGTTGAGCGAATTGTTTTTTTATATATTTAAAATCATTTTTTAAAGCTGGGTTTAGAATCAAAATAGCTTCACCAAATAAAAAACCATTTTTTGTACCTCCGAGTGAAACGATATCAATATGTTTTTCTAGAAGCATTTGTTTAAAATCAGATTTTAAGAAATACAATGCGTTACATAATCTGGCTCCGTCTATATGAAAATAAAGTTCATGCTTTTTTGCAATTTTTGAAATTTCTTGTATCTCATCAAGCGAGTAACAAGTTCCTAGTTCTGTGGGTTGCGTAATTGAGATCATTTTTGGTTGGCAAAAATGCTGATCACCTTTTCGGACTAGGTAATTTTCAATTTCATTAATTATTATTTTACCATTTTTTGTTGGAAGTCGAATTGTCTTTCCAGCAAAAAATTCTGGAGCTCCGCACTCATCGTGATCCATATGACTAACGTCAGATACAAGCACTGATTGGTAGCGTTTAATGCCGGCTGCTAAACTCAGTACATTTGAAGCAGTGCCATTAAAAACATAATGAATATCAATATCTTTAGATATAAGTTTATGAATTGTTTTAAAGGATTCTTTTGAGTATTGGTCTGTCCCGTAACTAGGTTCGTGATCGATATTACAAGACTGTATGGCTTTTAATAACTCAGGATGGACTCCAGAATGATTGTCGCTGCCAAAGCCTTTCATAGGAGCAAATCTTTTCTTAGAAGTCCAACTTTCGATTCACGTTCAGATTGAAAAATAAAATCATAAGCAATTAGAGCCGCAGCTTTTGAAGTTCTAAAGTCAAAATCAAACTTGGGAGCAACTTCATAAATTCCTAGACCTGTGCAGCTAGATTTTTGATAAATTAAATTTAGAAATGCTAAGCAGTCTTTAATTTTTAATCCTGTTGGCCAAGACTGGCTACAGCCACCAGCATCAGAATTTCTAAGGCCATCAATATCAAAACTTATAAAAACAGGCTGGTTTGGTTTTATGTTTTCAATTGTTTTAGACTTTGTCAGGCATTGCCAATGACTACTTTCTAATTCTTTAAGAGAGTGAATTTCAATCTTATTTTTTAGCGCCCAATTCCAGTGATTTTTTGAATTACATTGAGTCTGTGTTCCAATTTCAATAATTTGAATTTTGTCTTGAAATTCATTCATCAAGCGATAAAATGGAGTTCCGCTATGATTTGAAAGATCGTTTGGCCTTACATCTAGATGCGCATCGAAATTTAATATAATCGGTTGAAGAGAAGGGTTTTTTAATAAATGAAATTCGCAAAAAGCTTTTGCATCTGGAAAACCGTAGTCATGTCCGCCACCAAATGAGATAACTTTAAAGTTTTGTTGAAGTAATTCAGTGACTTTTGTATTTGCAGTAACATGTTTTAATTCAAGGCTTAGGGCTGAATCAATATCACCGATGTCTTTAATGTTAAATTGAGTATTTTCGGCAAAGTAGTAGGGCGGCGTCATCTTATATAGAAAAAAACGAATGCTTTCGGGTCCTTCTTTTGCACCAATGCGACCTGCATTTAATTGAATTCCTTCATCATCAGGATAGCCGATAATTGCATAATTATTTTTATTATTTAAGTTTGAATTAAGCTCTATCGAAGCAAGATCACCAATCCTTATATCCGAAGGATCATTTTTTGAAAAAAACAATTTTTTTTGAGTCGGGATCAGCATTTATTCTGTGATTGGTCTAAGTACAAGCGTCGAAGTCATTTCGCCTGTTTCAGAATCAAAAATTTTTAATTTTTTTATCATTGAATTTGTGTTGTCGTACTCTGCTAGGTATTGATCTTGTTCTTTTGAAATGACAATATTCCATCTGTCTTTACTCGGAGTAATTACATATTTGTAATCCAATAACGTTTCTTCTTGATTAATAGTGCTTATCATTTTTAACGAACAGCCAGAGTTTAATTGAGGAGTGAATGTTTTAAATTGAGTGTAATTTGTAAAATAAAAACATGTTCCGTGTTGACTCTGCCAAAGTCCAAGTAGCTCTTTAAGCCCAACAAAAGTGATACTTGAAACAACAAGGTCAGTAGAAATAACTTCGCCTTCGACAGAGATATAATCATTATTTTTTAATTTTTTAAAAACTTGAGCTATTTGTGGATCTTTAGTTGTGACTTTAAGTTTAAAGTTTTTACGAATTAAGTAAATATTTTCGTTATCTGAAACGATGATTTTGCCCTTAAGAGATCTGGCTTGAGTTGCTTGGGCCATAAAAAAAATATTGAAAGCTATAAAAAAATTAAACATGGCAGCTAAAGTTAACGGATAATATTTTTTCATGGGACTAAAAAATCACATATAAGGTCTTGCTGTCACCCGTTTTTAATGACTTTTGTTGAATAACGCTTAAACTAAATTAAGGGTTGTATTTTTTTCATGGCAGGTTACATATTATGTTTAGTAATATTCACTATTTAAAACAGTTAAAATTATGCATTTTCTTTATCTTTTTTATTTTCGAATTTTCAGCATTCGCTCAGAGACCTAAGCAATTAAAAGCACCAACGACGAGCACTGCAAATTATACTCTTTTCCGAAAGGGAGTGTTGCTGGATCTGTCTTATTTTTTATATAATCAAGAGCAAACCTCTAGACCGTCTCAGGTTTCAGATGGAAAAAATCAAACCTCAGTTCTTGATTTGAGATTAGGTTATATCAATCAAGCAGCTTTTTACTACGGCATTGGTTATACTTTCAAAAATGATAATAATCAGTCAGTTGGCACAAGTGGTCGAGGAACTGCTTTTGGTTTGGGTTATTTTTGGACTACTGGATTTGATTTTCGTGGTTACTACAGAAGTCGAGAAAGTTATGGGGACTACTCAAATGGAGATGGTATTCAAGTTAGTTTAGGTTACACAGCTAAGTTAAATTCATTAATTAATATAGGTGTTAATTTAGATTATCGCGAAATTAAATATTTAAGTTATTTATACGATCCAAATATGGATTATAAACTTATAAAATCTATTCAGCCGGCTATTGCACTTGGAATTTATTTCTAATGGCGTTTAATTTCATTTATGAAGTCCTTATTAAAGAGCAGCATTTAGATATGTTCGGTCATGTTAATAATGCCATTTATTTACAATTATTTGAAGAGGCTCGTTGGGATTTTATAACTCAGCGTGGGTATGGTTTAAATAAAATTCTAGAATGCAGAAAAGGTCCAGTGGTTTTAGAAGCTCATTTAAAGTTTCTTAAAGAAATTAAATTGCGTGAAGTAGTTTCTATAACTTTTAAGCCATTAGAAGAGTTAACTCCAGCGACTCGAATATCAAAAATGAATCAAAAGATGATCAAAGCTAATGGTGATATTGCTTGTGAATTGAATATTAGTTTTGGTTTTTTTGATCTCAATGAAAGGCGTCTGATAAGGCCTACCCCCGACTGGATATCCATATTTATTTAAATGTATTTATTTAAATGCTTACTATTTTAACACATAATAAGCTTGATTGTCCTTACAATTGAAGCTAAGTTGATCACCTAAAATAAGGCTGATTGTGGCAAGTCATTTCGACTTACAAAGTAAATGTTATTTCAATTGATTTAATGTTTCGCCCTCTCTGAGGAAGGTATTCATGAAAACGCACTCTGGTGCTAAAAAACGCATGCGCGTTTTAAAAAGTGGTAAAGTGAAGCGCAAACAAACAAAAATGCGTCACTTAAACAATCATATGAGTTCAAAAACAAAGCGTCATTTAGGTCAAATGACATTCGTTGATGACGCTAACATGCTTCAAGTGAAGCGCCAATTTGGTTTTTAAGGAAGGTTGATATATGCCACGCGCTAAATCGGGGATGACTAATCGTCGTCGCCACAAAAAAGTTTTAAAAAGAACAAAAGGTTATTATTCGGCTGGTTCGAGATCATATACTCATGCGGTTGAAAAAAATGACCGAGCAATGGTTTATGCTTACAAACACAGAAAAATGAAGAAAAGAAATTTTCGTGCTTTATGGAATCAACGTATTAATGCGGCTGCTCGTCTTAATGGGACGACATATTCTCGCTTAATCGGTGGCTTAATCAAAGCTGGAATTACTTTAGATCGTAAAGTTTTATCTGATATGGCTATCACTGATGCAGCAGCATTTACAGCTCTATGTCAGCACGCTATTAAGTAATATCTTTTATAGTTCTAATTCTGAAAAAGGGTGATTTATTCACCCTTTTTTAATTTTAGCCGTTTTAACTATTCTAAGTTAAAAATATTAGGTATTTTATTACCTATGGAAGCACTACAGTGGAAATGATTAAATCATTTGAAAAACGTAAAAAAGATCATATCAGTTTATCGTTAGATCAGCGCACGCAAAATTTAACAGATTCTCAGTTTAGTCGAATTAAATTGAATCATGTAGCTATGCCTGAAATTAATTTTTCAGATGTTCAATTAAACACTAAAATATTAAATCAAGATTTCTCATCGCCACTATTTATTAGCTCTATGACAGCAGGGCATGAGCAAGGCGAAAAAATTAATTATTTACTTGCAGAGCTTGCAGAAGAAAAAAAAATAATGTTTGCTTTAGGCTCTCAAAAAAAAATACTCATTGATCCTAAAAATATCAATGAATATAAAAAACTAACTCAAAAATTTAGTAAAGTTCGTTTTTTGTCAAATATTGGACTAGAAGAAGTTATTTTGAATCCAGTTTCTGACATTTTAAAAATTGTTGAAAAAACAAATTCTATAGGACTTATAGTTCATTTAAATGCATTACAGGAAATATTTCAAAAACAAAACGAAGCTGTATTTAGAAATGGATATAAAAAATTAAAGAATCTAGTTGAAAATTGTGACGTTCCAGTGATTGTTAAAGAAGTGGGTTTTGGAATAAATGCTCAGACATCAAAGAAATTATTTGATTGCGGCGTTAGTGTCGTCGATTTATCTGGAAGTGGTGGAACGCATTGGGGAATGATTGAAGCTCTTAGAAATCAAAACTCAGCACCAAAACTATTAGATTCAGTTGTTCATTTTAAAGACTGGGGAATGACAACCATTGAATGTTTGCTTCAAAATCAAAAAGATATATTTAAAAATACGTACTGGGCCTCTGGTGGAGTTCGCTCTGGAGTAGATGCTATCAAATGTTTAGCGCTTGGTGCAAAAGCTGTTGGCATAGCACAACCATTTTTAAAGATGGTGTTAAACGATAAAAATAAAATTCAATCTATAGACGAAATAGTAGAAAAATATTCTTATTTTGAATTTGAAATGAAAACAGCGATGTTTTGTATGGGAATTAAAAATATGAATGAGCTTCGAAAATCAAAGGCCTGGCATGCAATCATCTAAAAAATTAATTTATTCAGGTTTTTCAAAACTGAATTATAAACAAAGAATGGCTGAGTTAAAGAAAAATAAGATTTTGGACCAAAGTGATCTAGATTATCTTATTAATGGAGGTCTTCAATCAGTTAATTTGGCTGAAAAATTTATTGAAAACAGCATAGGTTATTTTCAATTACCCCTTGGTGTTGCGACTAATTTTAAAATCAATAATGAGGATCTCCTTATTCCAATGGCAGTCGAAGAAACTTCAATTATTGCAGCGGCCAGCAAAACAGCTAAATGGATCACTGAGAACGGTTTCATAACTGCTGAGACTATTGGAACTGAAATCATCGGGCAAATTCAATTTGCAAAAATCAGTGATATCAATGATTTTAGAAAAAAAATTGAAGAAGCCTCATTGCAAATGATTCAATTATTAAATATTGAAGTGGCATCAAGTTTAGTAGAGCGCGGTGGTGGCGTGACGCGAATAACTGTTCGTGATTTAAAGCGTGATGATGGATTTATAATGGCTATTGTTCATATTTATATGAATCCATGTGAAGCCATGGGCGCAAATGTTATGAATCAGGTTTGTGAATATTTGAAACCTCACTTAGAAGAACTCACTTTAGAAAAAGTATCTATGTGTATTTTGTCCAATTTAGTAGATAGTAAAATTACTAAGGCAAAAATAGTTATCAATAATATTGATTTAGACCTAGCTGAAAAAATTGAAGAAGCTTCCAGGTTTGCCGAACTCGATCCATACAGAGCAGCAACAAACAATAAAGGTGTGCTTAACGGAGTAGATCCCATTTTAATTGCAACAGGAAATGACTGGCGAGCAGTCGAAGCAGGAATGCATGCTTATGCCTGCAAAGACGGGCAATATCGATCGATTACTCAATGGCGTGTTGATCGCACTCATGCAAATATTAAACTGATTGGAAGTCTTGAGGCCCCAATTATTTTAGGTACGGTTGGTGGTGTGACTACTTTGCATCCCACAGCTAAGTTATGTATGAAAATAATGAAAATAAAATCTGCAAATCAATTGTCAGGTATTGTCGCTGCTGTTGGTTTAGCCCAGAATTTAGGGGCACTTAAAGCCTTAACGACAGTTGGAATTATTGAGGGGCATATGAAGCTTCATGTAAAAAACTTATCACTTGGTGCAGGAGCCACTGAAAGTGAAATGCCAATGCTCGTTCAAAAATTAGAAAGCATTCTGAAAAGTAAAAAAAGAATTACTTTATCTATGGCAGTGAAAACATTAAAAGAAATGCGAATATTAGAAAATAATAGATCATGAATTTTATAGTTCCAGGGAAAACTTTTTTAGTAGGAGAGTATTCAGCCTTAATTGGTGGTGAAGCGCTGTGCTTAGCAACAAAACCTGGGTTTTTAGTTGAAAAAGTAAGTCATGAGCATGCTGAAAAATTTAATGTTCAAAGTGCTGCGGGGATGTTACTAAGCAGTTTAAGTACTGATTTTAATTTTCGTATTCAATCAAAACTCAATTTGGGTGGATTTGGGAAATCAACTGCTGAATTTATTTCAGCTTGGATTTTTAAAAATAATATTAAAAACTTGGATGATTTGCGATCAACAAATTTACAAAAAATATTTTCTGATTATTTAAATTTATATGTTGAAACAGAAAGTATGAAGCCCAGCGGAGCCGATTTGGTTTGTATGTTGTTGGGAAAAGTCGCTTATTTTAAAAAATCAGTTGTGGAATCTGAAGCGTTGAATTGGTCATTTAAAAATTTAGATTTTGCAATTATAAGTACAGGTTTAAAAGTAAACACACATGAGCATTTAAACAATTTAAACAAAACTGTGATTGAAGATCTGCCCTTGAAAAGCCAAATTGTTGTCAATAGTTATTTAGATAATAATGAACAGTTATTTATTAATTCTTTGAGTGAATGGAGTAACTTATTATATTCTAAAAAATTACAGAATGAAGATGTCTGGATTCAAAAAGGCAGTATTGAGAAAAATAAAAAAATACTTCTTGCTAAGCCTAATGGAGCTTTGGGTGCAGATACAATGACAATACTATTTGAGCGATTAAATAAAGAGGCAGTGATTGATGATTTGAAAAGTGCAAATTATACGATTTGTGCAACATCTGAAAATTTATCAGAAGGTGTAAATTATGTGGTATGAATCTGAAGCACCATCAAATATTGCTTTGATTAAATATATGGGTAAGATTGACCAAGCTGGAAATAAACCAACAAATAGTTCTTTATCTTATACTTTGGATCATTTAAAAACTTTTGTACGTATTCGACTAAATAATAATCTGACTCAGGATCATTGGGCTCCATATATTCGAAATGATTTAAAACCAATCGAATTAAGTGTTATGGGAAAAGAAAAGTTTTTAAATCATTTTAAAATGTTAAAATCTGAATTTCAATTATTAGGATTTTATAATATTGAATCAGCGAATAATTTTTCTTCTGACTGTGGTCTGGCAAGTTCGGCAAGTAGCTTTGCAGCTTTAACAAAAGCGACGTATTCAATGGCTAATAAAAATCTAATTTTTACAAATTTTGAATTATCAAAACTTTCTCGCAAAGGATCGGGGTCTTCATGTCGTTCGTTTTTTTCCCCCTGGGCCATATGGAAAAATGATGAAGCCGAACCAATTGATTTGCCATTTGGTAATTTATTTCATTTAGTCGTGTTATGTGATGAATCAGTTAAGAGCGTTTCCTCAAGTGAGGCTCACAAGCGTGTATTAACATCTGATTTGTTTATTGGCAGGCCGGAAAGAGCAGAAACTCGATTTAAAAATATAATTGAAAATCTTCAAAGTAAAAACTGGAAAAATTGTTTTAAAATCTGTTGGAATGAGTTCTGGGATATGCACACTTTGTTTCATACATCAGATCCAGCATTTATATATATTAATGCTTCAGCACAAAAAGCTTTAAATGACTGTTTGTTATTTTGGAATCAACAGCAAGATGGTCCAATTGTGACTATGGATGCGGGAAGTAATATTCATTTACTTTTTCGAGACAATCAGCTTGATTTAATAAATTTCTATAAAAATTATTTTTCTGCAAATCATAAAATTTGGTTTAAGGATAATTAAGTGGATCAATTCTCTTTTTTTATTCCAGGTAAATGGATTTTAGCCGGCGAACACGCTGTGCTTCGAGGTTCGGACGCTATTGTATTTCCTTTGTTGAGCAAATATCTGAAATTTAGTTATAAACCTACTGCAGATAAATTTAACATAATAGTTTATGGTACATATAAATCTGATGTTGATTTGTTTATTTGGTCAGTATTAGAAAAATATTTAAATAAGCTCAATATAAATCGTAGTGATTTAAGTGGAGAGCTTAGTATTGAGTGTGAAATTCAATTCGGAGCTGGAATGGGTGCTTCTGCTACATTGGCAGTAGGTCTGACTACTTTTTTTACAAAAATTGGATATTTAAAAAGTGATATTTTTGATTTCTCAAAAAATATCGAGGACTTATTTCATGGAGAAAGCAGCGGTGTAGATATCGCAGTGGCACTTCATCAAAAGCCATTAGTCTTTAATCGTAACAAAGGAAATCATTTTAATTTTATCAAGAAATGTCGTCTTCCAAATTTAACAATTTCTTACTCAGGAACTAGGGGAGTCACAAAGGATTGCGTAGAAAAAGTTAAAAATGGATTGATAAAAAATTTTGATAAATATTCAAATTTAGATCATACTATGAAATATTCCGTTCAGATGTTTAACGATTTAATTCATAAAGACAATACAGATCAAAACCTATGGAAGAAGGCCATGGATTTAGCGCAGAATTGTTTTCTTCAGTGGGATTTGGTTCCACAGGAAGCATTAATACATATTCAATTACTTAAGCAACAAGGTTCACTCACAAGTAAAATGACTGGTTCTGGTGGTGGGGGCTACATTCTGACTCTGTGGCCAGAACATTTTATATTTGCTAACCTTCCGCCTGAAATTCAAAATCAACTGATCAGAATCGAGTCCAATTATGAATCTTAAAAAACTTGTCATCATTCCAACTTACAATGAAATTGAAAATCTGAAATTACTTTTTCCAGAGCTGATGAAGCTCAATAATCAATTTGATATTTTAATTGTTGATGATTCTTCACCTGATGGCACGGCAGCTTATGTAAAAGATGTTTCAAAATCAAATCAAAGAGTGCATCTTTTACTTCGAAAACAAAAACAAGGATTAGGGAAAGCGTATATTTCAGGTTTTGAATGGGCCATTGCAAATAGCTATGATACAATTACACAAATGGATGCCGATTTTTCCCATAGACCAATGGATTTAGATTCTATTCTAAATCTTATTGAGAATCATGATTTAGTGATTGGATCAAGATATGTTGAAGGCGGTAAAGTAGAAAACTGGGGATTTATAAGAAAATTGATTTCAAAAGGTGGAAGTTTTTATTCTAGACTTATTCTGGGTTATCCGACGCGTGATTGGACTGGTGGTTTTAACACATGGAAAACTCCAGTATTAAAACAAATTGGATTAGAGAATATTGAATCTAGTGGCTATAGTTTTCAAATTGAACTTAAGTACAGGGCTCAACTTTTGGGTTTTAAGCCCTATGAATATCCAATTACATTTCCAGATCGTCGACTAGGGCAAAGTAAAATGTCTTTCAGAATTTTACTGGAAGCCCTTTATAAAGTATGGCTGATTCGATTTCGTTAAAACTAAAGAAATGAATACGAAATTAATCTAAATTTTTTTCAATGATTTTTAAAACATTTTGCCTTTTTAAGGGTTCGCCATTTGGACAAAAAGTGC
>JAYUJM010000009.1:0-11067 GCA_043765175.1 Pseudobdellovibrionaceae bacterium
CCTAATTTTAGATTAACCACTATTTTAAATGAACAAAAATATATTGTTGAAGCTTTTGATTTTCCACTGATCGCGGTCAAAACAAATTTAAATCTGTTGAAAAAAAATATTGAAATTGAAACGAAATATAAAATTTCATTTACTTGCGATCCCAAAAAATGGACCGTTAATCAAAATGATGAATTTTGTGGTTTAACCACAGAAGGAGTTCCTTTTCGACTTACAGAAAAAGCCCAGTTAGCACTTTTTGAAAAATGTGAAGAATACGATGACGACAGTTTTACTATTGCAGGTCAAAAAATACTAACTCCTGAATACTTTGAAAAAAATGTTGAATTAAATCAGTCTGCTTTCTGGTCTAAACAGTATTATGATCATGATTCCAAACCCAATTGGGATTTAAATCAACCTTCTGTAGCCTTTTTAGATATGCTGCACAGAATGAAAATACCCAAATCTAGAATACTTGTGCTTGGCTGTGGACGTGGTCATGATGCGGCTTTGTATGCTGAAGCCGGCCATGTTGTGACTGCTGTCGATTTTTCTAATACAGCTATTGAGCAAGCTCGTGAAAAATACAAACATCTATCAATTGATTTTTTAGTTGCTGATGTTTTCAATTTACCCAGCGAATGGAATGAATCTTTTGATTATATTGTTGAGCACACTCTTTTTTGCGCAATAGATCCCCAAAAACGCTACGATCTGATTAAAGTCTGGAAAAAATTACTTCATGAAGAAGGACAACTTATTTCTGTTTTTTTTACAATGTACAAACAATTTGGCCCTCCTTATGGCTGCACTGAAAATGAATTACGTGAATTACTTCACCCCCATTTTCAATTTTTGTTTTGGGGCCGACTTCGAAATTCAATTGAATCCAGACTTGGTAAAGAGCTTTTTGTTTTAGGCAAGAAACGTCATATCGTATAATTCAAAGACAATAAAGCTCTGTATAGACTCACTTCAACCTTTAAATCATAATTTTCAATGGCCTTTCAATTGCTTCTCAATTGCTTAAGTTACGCAAGGAAGTGCCTATGAAAATATTAAAAAAAATTGTTATCCCTTTCTTGTTTTTCTTATCCAATTCGCAAGTTTTCGCCTACCAAGAAACAATTTTGTCTTGCAAAATTTCAGAGGGAAAATATAAAGATGAGTTCTCAAAAAAGGCGAATTTATTATCTGTCAAAATAACAGAAGATAAAAATATAATTGTTATGAATTACAAGACTCCTGATAAAATTGAAACAAATTGTAAACTGAGCGTATCAAAAAATGATAGAATGAGTTTTAATTGCGATGACTTTACAAACATTATTAGTTTTGCGACCCCAGGAGACGATACAAGTTCATACATTTCTATAGACAAGCAATTATACTTTGGTCGTGCTGGTCATTTTACGATAGGTATTTTTCAAAAAAGCAATCCTGATATTACACCTGTTATGTTTAGTTCTTATAATTGCGAACTCGTTTCATTTACTGTAGGAAATAGTAAACCGGTAAATACCAACTAGGCTTTTGACCATTTAAAAAACTGGCTCTTTAAAAATTTCAACTGTCTTCCGATATGAAAATATCTCAAATTGGAGGATTCATGAATCGAAATACTGATATCAAATATTTTTTCGTCTGCTTTTTATTTGGAGTATGCGTGCTCATTTTTGCACCCTATTCCGACACTGCTCCTCAGATCAGTGAATCAATAAACCAGTCGTCTCGTTCTGTTGCTTTTGATGCTTATGCATTTGAAGAAAATATCAATTTTTCAGAACAACAAGCAGAATTATTTAATTCGCAGTTCGAAGAAATGAGTAATAATTTTGAAAATACGACAATTGAAAATAAAGAAGGTTTTGAATTAACTTTCGAAGAAAGTGAAAAATTTGAAGCTGATTTAGCAGCCACTGAAAGTAAAATTCAAGAACTAAATCGAGTCATCGCACCAAGCCCTACACCTGTTGAAGCGCCCTCAATCGACACTTCCAGATTGCAAACAACTACTAAACAATCTTGTTCAAGCTCAAGTTTGATTTTTGAAAACCAAATTCCTCGGTTTTCACAACTAAAACCATTTTTATCAGATAAATATTTGCCGACTTCGAACTTATCTAGTCCTCGTTTTCATAAAATGTGTGTTGCTTATGCGATGAATTCATTTAATTTACCTCCGACTTATTTTGCGAAATGTGGTAGTAAAGAAGGCCGTCCAGAGTCCGGCGCTTCGCGGCCTTGCGTAACGGACACAATTGTTAATTTAACTCATAACACATATATAGATGCGATGGAATGTCTTGGTATGAATCCTAAGCATGTCTATCCAAAATTATTTAACGAAAGTGGTTTTGTTATTAATACTTTAGGCGGTGGATTTGATGCAGGCGTCGCACAGATGACTCGTATGGGAATCGATGGCGCAAATTCTGATTATAATTACTATCTTGATCAAATTAAAATACAAGCTCAATCAAAACCACAATCAGCATGTGCCAGATTAAATAAAAATATGAACTTACTTAGTAAAGCATCTCCTGAAAAAAACAATCGTTGTACGATGATTACTTTGCCTGACAATCCATTAAAAGGATTTGTGTATGCTGCAGTCCTTAATCGTACAAATATGTCTGATGCAAAAGAAATGTTTGAAAAAAATAATTTTGAAAAACGTATTAAAAAATTAGGCTATACAAATGTTGATATCCAATCACTGATTAATATTGTTGGAACGATGGCCTACAATTCAGGGCTGAGCGTTTCTTTTCAGGCTATGAAAAATTATATTGAAAAACGTGAAACTGCTGGACTTAAACTATCAAAAAAAGATTTTAATTTTGGCTTACAAAAAACAGCTACTGATGTTGATGGCGAAGTTAAAGATGTTTTAAAGATTGCTCGTTTGAATATACGATCACCTTTTAGTAAAAAAGAATCTGCTGAAATTCTAAAGAAAAGACGATTCTCACTTCCTGGAAAAATTAATAACTCATTTAGATTAAGTTTTCCAGAGCATCTTATTTATCAACAGCAAACCAATTTTCCTGATGGATCGAAATTCATACCTGCTGATTTCAAACTTTCAGGAGCACCTGGATATATCAGTTTTCTTAAAGACAAAGACACAGAAATTCGATTATTTTTAGAATCTGCTGGAAAAGATCCTAATCTGTGTTCGGATTCAAAATTTTTACAAACGTATAAGTAGCATGTATGCAAAAAAAAGAATTTAAGTTTTCTTTTATAGATTCCGTCTTTCTTTTTTTGGCACTTAGCTTAACTGTCGCGCTCGTATTTTTTACTGCCAGCAATAGCTCAGAAATTTTTAAAACTCAAAAATTGACAAATTTTCAAGACAGTGAGATGGCCTCTTTAGCAAATAAAATGATTGATTTGATTCATAAAAATGAAAGTTTACAAAGCTCAACATTTGATTACAAAATTAAAACTGAAAAATATAATTCTTTGGCTAATGAATACAATCAACTGACACAACAGTTTAATGCTTTATCCGTTTTACAGAAAAATTTAAAACTAAAATCCGAAGTCATTAGTTTAAATAATCAAACCTTGATTTTGCTGAATGAAACTAAACAGCTTATTGATCAAAAAAACAAAAGGAAAATTTCAAGTTCAAGCGAAGTAGAAACTTTTACGAGTAAATATAATGATATTTTATTTCGTGAAAATAACACTCCGTCTTCTTTTTTTAAAGAAAATGAAAAACTTTCGTTTTTTGTTTTAATCAACGCTTTTTTAATTTTTTCAGTTGGCTTCTTACTGGCTCGAGTTTATTTTAAAAATATTCGACTTCATCAAATTCAGGGACAGACTGATTCCGAATTAAAAACTTTCAAAAGCGTGATCAATAATATGTCTGAAGGAGTCATCGTATCTGATCGATTCGGGTTTTTTACATACTACAATCAATCAGCACTGGATATTATTGGAAATCAAATTAAAGATGTTTACTATGAAAGCTCAATTTCTCAGATAGGCTTTTTTGATACAAATAAAAATCAACTGACTAAAGAAGAATTTCCATTTGCTAAAGCTTTTCAAAAAAAATTAATTACTGATGAAGAAATTTATATTAAAAACGAAAAAAATCCAGATGGGCTTTTTATATCTGCATCAAACGGATTTTTTACAGACCTTCGTGGAAATATTGCAGGGGCTGTAGTCGTTATGAAAAACATCAGTCATAAAAAACAGTTGGAAGATTTGTGGAAAAAAGAAAAATCAACGGCCATTGAAGCTTCTCAAAAAAAATCTGACTTCTTAGCGACAATGAGTCACGAAATTAGAACACCAATGAATGGTATTATTGGTTTAACGCATTTACTTTCAGACACAGTACTCAACAACCAGCAAAAAGAATACACCCAAACCATTGCCAGATCTGCAAATTCTTTACTAACACTAATTAATGATATTCTTGATCATTCAAAAATTGAATCTGGAAAAATTGAACTTGCACCAACTAATTTTGATTTACACTATCTTGTTAAAGATCTTATCGAAAATTTTAAATTCACTTGCCAAGAAAAAAATATTGATATGAATTATCAAATAGCACAGCAAATTGATCAGTATTATTTGGCAGATCAACAAAGAATTCGGCAAATTTTAATAAATCTTATTGGAAATGCTGTTAAATTTACAACTTATGGGCGTGTTGAAATACATCTTGAATTAAAAAAAGATCTAACCGATTCATCACAAATTCGATTTACTATAACTGATACAGGTCCGGGCATGACCACTTCAGAACTTGATCGATTATTTCAGCGATTTTTTCAAACAAAAACTGGAATTCAATTTGGCGGCACGGGGCTAGGACTTAATATATGTAAACAATTAGTTAATTTAATGAGTGGTGAAATTGGAGTTGAAAGCTCTGTTGGTAAAGGCTCATCATTTTGGTTTGAATTAGAACTTAAAAAAGGACAATCTAATTTAGTTGAAACTCATAGTCATTCTATCAGTCACTTTGAAAATATTTTTAAAGGTCATATCCTTGTTGCTGAAGATAATACAATTAATCAAAAAGTAGTCTATCAGTATTTAACTAAACTGGGCTGCACAGTTGATTTAACAAATAACGGCCAAGAAGCTGTTGAGGCTGCAAAAAATGTCAAATATGATCTTATCTTAATGGATTGCAATATGCCTATTTTAGATGGATTCAAAGCCACAGTTGAAATACAAAGAAATCAGATTCATTTAAAAGAAAACGAGCGAATAAAAATTGTTGCACTAACTGCTGAGGGTCCTCAGACAGGACTCAGCAAATGTAAAGAAGCAGGAATGGTTGATTTTATAAATAAACCAATTCTAATTAATGAATTTGTAGCTGTACTTAAAAAATATTTACCCATAAATAAATTAAATAAATTGAAGTCTCTGCCAAAAAAAGATCAAGAAAATATAATTAATGTGGCTTTAGAAAAACTAATCGAATTTAAATCTGGAGATCAGCTGCTTATTGAAGTTCTCTATCAAGAATTTGTTGAAACGGCTCCTGAACAAATTGCACAACTCATAAAAAGTATTCAAGCAACTGATACTGAAACAAAACATGATATATCCCATGCTTTAAAATCAGTTTGTGCAACTTTAGGTGCAGACAAGATGCAAGCATTATGTTTCAAATTGGAAACTGAAAATAGTTTATCTCAGAATGAATCGCTGAAATTAAGCCAAGAACTTGAAACAGAATTTAATTTAGTTAAACTAGAAATCAAAAATGATATTGAGAGACTTAAAACAAGAGCTCTTACAAAGGCTGCCTCATGAAAAAAATTCTTATCGTTGATGATTTAAAATCTGTGCTTGTCACTTTAGAAAGCATTTTATCAAGTGCTGGATACTTTATAATTAGCTGTACAAATTCAATGGATGCGCTCGATCGACTGAATGCTGAGCATTTTGATCTTATGATTTCAGATGTTGTCATGCCAGGAGGAGCAAATGGATACTCACTTATTTCCACTGTCAGACAAGGCGATCGAAACAAAAATATTCCGATCATTATGCTCACTGGTAAACGCGAAAAAGCAGATATTGAAAAAGCTATTCTTTCAGGAGCAAATGATTATATCGTGAAACCAATTGATCCAGAAATCGTCATTTCTAAGGTCAAGGCTCATTTATCTAAAGAGCAGCAAAAAGAATCTGGTTTTGTTGAAGCGCCAATATTGGCCACAACAGAAATTCAATTAAGAACTGAAATAGTTTCTATATCTGAAATACAATGTCATTTTATAACAAACTATCAATTAAATATCGGACAACTTTACCGTATCAAACCTAATTTTTTCGCTGAAATTGAAGTTGAATCTGTTAATACAAGAATCACATTCATTGAAGAATACCCGTCTTCAAATTCAAATAATAAATTATTTAAAACAACAGCTCATTTCGTGGGTTTAACAGATAAAGAATTATCAAAAATTAGACTTTTTGTTCGCAAAAAATTATCGATGATTCAGAATTAAGAATTCAATATTAACAAACTAAAAAAAAAGATGGGTTGGTTTTACTATAAGCCGAGTTCTGTAAAATGCATAAGTTCCCACAATCCCAATGCACTTCGGTAATCATTCCTCTGGGCCTTACATTACTGCAAAGCTCTAGCGATCTGACCCGGAAACCACAAGCGAGCCGCTGTTAGATTATTCAATTTCTTAAATAATCATGTTTCCCTATTTGATCTTGCTTCACGTCGAGTTTAGCTGTTTTCACTCCAGCGACTTCCCTTAAACCTCCCGTTCCCGGAAAAAGGATCATAGCCCTGGACATTCTTTCTGTTCCACTGTTCCTTACCTTGCGGTAGAGGGGCGTTACCCCAGACGTTGCTCAATGAAGCTCGGACTTTCCTCTGTGAGATGAAATAAATCAACTCACAGCGATTACCTGTAAAACCACGACGTTAGTTAGCATCTTAAATCGTTATTGTATATAGCTGGATTGCATATTGGAGAAAATCTTGACCATTTTATCAGTCCAAGGCATTTTAAGTAACTAATTAAGTAGTTAACTCAAATCTAATAAAAGGACACCCAATGAAGAAAAAACTATTCGTTGCAATTTTTACAATCACTAGCTTTTTATCAACTTCAATTTTTGCTGCTTCAGAGGTTCACAGTAATAAATCTGGAAAAGATTGGACTCATAAACGTTTAGAACAAGTGGCTGCTGTTATTCCACAACCTGTTCAAAATGCAGCACTAGCAACTACACCTAAAACTGTAAAACTGAGTTCACCAACTTTTTTAAAACAAATCGAAGGCTCTGAAGCTAAGCTTGAATGGTCGGCTTCTGAAAATGCAAAAGTTTATCATTTACAAGTTTCTAAAGATGCAGGTTTCAATAATCGTTCGATGTATATCGTTAATGAAAATAATTTAACAGCAACAAATTTTGAAGTTAAAAATTTAGAACCGAATACAAAATATTTTTGGAGAGTCGCTGCTGCTAACAGCGAGATGAAGCCAACTCACTCAAAATCAAATTTTGTATCTTCAGCTTTTTCCACAAAATAATTAACACTTTTTAAAAAGGAGTATATATGTCACGAGTCGATAATGAAATTATACATAATCAATTAAACTGGCGTTATGCTTGTAAAAAATTTGATCCATCAAAAAAAATCCGTGAAGCTGATTGGAATATTTTGGCTGATTCACTTCGATTATCTGCTTCATCATATGGATTACAACCTTGGAAATTTATTGTTGTACAAAATCCCGCTTTGCGTGAAAAACTTTTACCACTATCTTGGGGTCAAACTCCAGTAGTAGATTGTTCACATTACGTAGTTTTGACTTACAAAGAAAAAATGGATGAAAAACACATCGATAAATTTTTGCAGAAAACAGCTCATGTTCGCGGTGTACATGTTGCGACGATGAACGGTTACAAAGATATGATGATGGGCGATGTCGTTAATGGACCTCGAGCTGAAATTATTGAATGGTGGGCGCAAAAGCAAACATACATTGCCATGGGCACTTTGCTTACGACTGCAGCGATGATGGAAATAGATGCGCTTCCAATGGAAGGCATTAATCCCGCAGAATATGACAAAGCGCTTAGCTTAGTGGGAACTGGTTGGAAAACTGTGGCAGCTATTGCCTGTGGATACCGCTCTGCTGAAGATAAATATCAATTTGCTAAAAAGTCACGTTTTGACATTAATGATGTTGTAGAAATTAAAAACTAATTTCACTATTTTAAAATTAATAATTCACTTTCGAAAGCCTGAATTTCTGAATTCAGGCTTTCTTTTTTTGTACGCATTAAATTGATGTTATAAGGTAAACTGTCTAGCTGACTGATTAAATCTTTGCGCTGCGCGCTTAGCGCGGGATCAGCTGTGCAAAAAGTTTTTAAGCCTTCTTCATATCGGCTTTTCATTTGCAGTAACGTTTTATCTTCTTCTAGATAACGCCCCGAGAACGCCACTTTTTGTGAATAGTCGAACCAATTGGTTTCTTCGCATTGTTTTTTGAGTGTGTAATTGGCACAAGAAACAAAGCTTAAACTAACAAATAAATATATAATTTTCTTCATAGATTAAATTAAACGATATTTTATAAAAACAGTTAAGTTAAAATTGATGCTTATTCAGATTTTTTTGTGATGTAAATGATATCTTCAATATAGGATTGGAAATTTTCAATATTTATATCCATTGCTTTTAAATCTAGTAAAAGTGTTTGATTGAAGGAATTTCTAATTTTACTCTCTTTAAAATAGAAATCCGTCAAGATTCTTGGTTTCTCTGGGTTAAGCACAACTAAAATATTATTTTTTGTATCTACTTTTGTCACAATCATATGATGACCACCTACTCTTGCGCCATCTTTATAAAAACCCAAAGTTATAATTGCTGGACCTTTTTTTAAATTGGCTTCTATAGATTGAAATTTAATTGAATCATAAGAGGATGTAAAATTTTGCATGACTGCGAAATAGGGAAGGTTTTCTTTTTCAATATAATATCTGAGCAGATAAGTTAACACTGTGGACGTCGTCCCTTTATTGAAAACTTCATTACTGTTACTTAAGAAATTAAAGCTAGGATTCGCATGCTTAATTTTTGGAATTAATATTGGCATTACATCACCAATCATTTTAGCAATTTCCGTAGGTCGATTAGAAATTTTATAATTTGGATAAGTTTCATGACGAATTTTTTCCAGCACATTTAAAACCGATACAGGTCCGCAAAGCATGGTTTCTTTTTCATTAAGGTTCATACGATGTTTAAAAAAATACGTATGATTTTGAGATAATTGACCATATCGGTCTTGAAATAATTGTGTGCATTTATTTGCCGCATGTAATTGAATCTGACATAAGAAAGCAAAAACAAAAGCCATACTAAATATAATAGTTTTTAAGTCTTTTAAAAAAGATATTACAAATATTAAACGCATGACTATTGTATTACAAAAATCATGCTTAAAGAACTATAGTTATCTTAATTTATAAAAAAGTGGGGCAAATACTTTTTGCTGATTCATTAATTTTTGGATTTGATTTTTACTAAATCCTTCTCCTATTTCTAGTCCATAACAGCTGATGATTAATCCTTCGTTTGCTTCAAGGACCACCATTTTTTCAGAAAATCCGCGACTTGATTTAATTTGAGCTTCTGAAAGCTGTTCATAATTGATGTCTAAATTTGTGGGGTTTTCAATTCGACATCCTTGAACAGTATTAATATAGTTAGCTTCAAAATTAAGATTAAAACCTTGAGTCAAATCAATAAATAAGTCTGCATTTTTATGCTGTAGATTTGTTTTGTTTTGAACAAATTCATAAAAATATTTTCGTGACAGCTCACAACGCTCACGTAAAATTCTTCCAGAATATTGTTTTAAATTATCAGGTGTTATAAATTTTTGACAAGGCCTCTTGTCATGATAAGCAATGAGCTCTTCACATTTACGAGTGGCTTCTGTGGCCTGTGTAACTAGACTGCCATTATAAGCCCAATCCTTAAATTGACCTAATTTTTTAATTGAATTAACTGCCGAATCATTTAATTTCATAGCTTCTTTTAAAAGACTAAACTCATTTTCGCTGCAAGTTGGAAAAATTTCGACTTGTGGTGGTTCTTTAACTGCTGGCAAAGGTTGTTTGCCAGACACTGAAGGGGGTTGTGTTTCAGCAGGCGTTGTTTCCTGCTGAGGCTCAATCGGTTTATTTGTAATAGAACTGCGAGAAGGCCCACAGGAATAGATTAAACAAATTAAAATTGATATTGATAAAAAATGTAGTGCTTTCATATAACCTCGCGCTTTAATTAATTAGCGAAAGGTTATCATCAATTTTACTTAAAATAGAGCTTTGATTTTAAAGCCAGTAAAAATTTCATGACTGTATAGTTTCTGTCAAAAATTGTTACAGGGTTTTCAAAATTAGCATTTGACGAACATCATAAATATTTAGATCTAGCATTTCTTCCCATTTAAATGCAAAGACTGATTTAGAACTTTTTCCTATTGAATAACCTGCAAATACCTGATCACTTAAATTTAAAAAATTTTCGGGATTTTTAAATATGAAATGTAAAAGACCTATTGCAACAACTATTACTGAAATAGGCGCAGCGCCATTGCCAAACATGATTGCATTTATTTTTATTTCTGAAACCTGATCTATTCCTAAATCAAATACTGTATGTAATATGTCATGAATATGTCTTTGACGTTCACGCAAGTATTTAGATTCAGTATCTATCATGAAAGTGCGTGGATAAAATGAAAGATTATTTTTACTCATATGCAACCAGTAACTATACCCTAATGTATCAACTGGATATTTTTCTAATTCATTCATAGTTGGAATTTGTTTCATATACTTTTCATGAATAAGTTTTAAAGCTTGTGGGTCAAGTTTAATTTTATTTAATATCACTTCATAAAATTTCATTTTATCTAATAGATTTCCAATTTTTAATAAAGGATAAAGATTATTTGGGTTGAAGGCTAATTTTATTAAATTATACAAAATTTTTAAAAACAAAACTAATAAAGAGACAAATTTAGAAATTGA
>JAYUJM010000010.1:0-54933 GCA_043765175.1 Pseudobdellovibrionaceae bacterium
CAAAAATAACAAAGGAGTTCTTATGTCTTTCAAAATCGAAGCCCTTGGCGCCATTAAAAACGTATGGAGCGTTGAAGATTATATCACCATTGGCGCTGACAGTAATTCTTGTCAAATTATTACGAACGCTCCACAAGTAAGCGATCGCCATTGCCGCCTTGAAAATCGAAATGGTCAACTATTTATCAAGGATTTAAGATCGCAATTTGGAACTTTTATTAATGCCACTCAAATCATTGAAGCTCAACTTCATGACGGAGATATTTTTAGCGTTGGTGAATCTGAGTTTGTTGTCCATGACTTATTACAACTTAAAACAGCATTTCCTTTAGAAAGTAAGAATCCTCAATGGAATATGCAATTAAAAAGTTTAGAAAATGTCTGTCGCACGGATCATACTGTTTTATTACTGGGATCATCAGGCTCAGGAAAGGATGTCATTGCTCGTAAAATTCATGAATTTTCCAAAAGAAAAAATCAGGCTTTTTTAAGTGTTAACTGTTCTGCTTTAACGGAAACACTCGTTGAAAGTGAATTGTTTGGTCACGTCAAAGGAAGTTTTACTGGCGCAATAAATGATCGAAAAGGAGCTTTCGAAGCCGCACGCGGTGGAACATTATTTTTAGATGAAATTGGTGATTTATCATATCCACTTCAAGCGAAACTTCTTCGCGCCTTAGAAAATTCTGAGATTAGACCTGTAGGTTCAGATCGAACGATACAAACAGATGTACGAATTATTGCAGCCACACATCAAAATTTGTATGAAAAAATTAAGGATGGTCAATTTAGATCAGACTTATTTTATCGACTCAATATTATTAATATTGAAGTTCCACAACTGATTGAACGAATAGAAGATTTTGACACTTTAATTTATCAATTTGCGAAAGATTTTCGTGTACGTTTTTCATATCATGCGATTCAAAAATTAAAAAAATATAGCTGGCCTGGAAATATCAGAGAACTTAAAAATCTTGTGACTCGTGCATCAACATTATATCCTAAACAATACATCACTGATGAATTAGTCGATTTTTTACTTCAAAAACAAGAAAAAACAGTTGATATGATGACAAGCACCATGGCTGCAGCAGGAGCAAATCAAACACAAGCTTCTATTTCAATTATTAAAGAAATAGAAAAACAAATGATTATCAAAAGAATGTCTGCTAATCGTGGAAGTCAAAAGCAAACGGCTAAAGATTTAGGTATGCCCAAATCGACTTTACACGATCGTTTAAAAGCCTATAACTTAAATCCTGAAAACTTCAAACAAGCGAGTTTTTAGATTCACTAATGGACTAATTTTTTAATATAAATGTTCCATACATGACTTTTCGAATCTGGCCTTGGGTCAGATTCGAATTAAATAATTCTAAAACTTGTTCAGACAATTTTGCTTTTCCAGTATTATCTGATAATTCATCGTAGGTGTATTCTTCAACGATTGGTAATATGCGATCGATGAACTCTGATTCTCGATCTTTTAATTCAATGACCACTTCTTTAGATAAACCTTCCGCATTCATTTCAAATGCTAACATGGGATTACTGCCAGACAATGAAGACGGTTTCAAATTAACCAACATTTTTTTTATCAAAAACATATTTTTAGGAATACGAGGATTATCAAAAAAAAATTGTGACTCAGTCAGTGGATTATAAAGCTGAACATCTGAATTTAATTGTGCAAATGAAGTCATAAACAACGAGTTTCGGCGAGACCAAAAATGTGATTTAAAAATATAAAAAGTTGCTGAAATAAATGTAAAAATAAAAAACCAAAATAAAGACACTCTTAATGGATTTGTTTTAAAATCTACGGTCAGCAAAAATTTTTCTTTCAAAGTTAAGGATTGATTTGAAAGGGCTTGATCAATGACTGAAAAATCAACAATGGCAGATTGGTCGATTCGAATCGAAGACAACTCATTTAAAAACTGAGGGTCAAATTCAGCTAAAGCATTATCAATAATTTTTAAATCTTCAGCCTCATTAGATGCTTGAGAAAGATCATCAGTACTCATGACTAGATGCTAATAAATAAAACACTTAAAATCTAGTACAATTTACCATTTCAAAACTTACTTTTGTCTAGACCTCTTATTAATGATCAATAAATTAAATAAGAATCTGTGCAAAATTCATAAAATTGAATAAACTAAAATTATGAACTCAAATTTTACCCTTCTTCTGCTATTTTCAAGTTTTCTCATTTCATGCTCAACCTTAAAAACAGCAGATCGCACTGAATTACAAACTGATGAAGTCAAAAGAGAATATGTAACACTTTCTCACGAATCAAATATTACAAATTTTCAATCTGATATTTCAGATGAAGATCTTACAAAGTATTCTTATGAACTTGGATATGATCCTCAAAAAGGATTATCAACTGAGGAAAAATTAGAAGTTAAAAAACGGTATCAAGTTCGTAAACTTGAAAGAACGCTTGATTCAGAAAAAGAACGTAGGCATTACTCAAAAATCGTTCCATATCTAATGACCGATCAAGAAAAAATAGATTATTTGTCAATTCCATCAATCGAAGGAAGACAGGCTTGGGTTATACGAAATAAAATTTGGGCTCGTGCAAAATCAAGCAAAGATTTTTTAGATATAGTTGAAGTTCAGGATTTAACGTTAGGCATGACTCAAGATTTAGTTAAAAAATCTTGGGGCGATCCAGAATCTGTAGAAATTAGTGGAAACATTATTTATAAGAATGAAAAATGGCGCTACATTCGCGATGTTCCAACTGCAAATGGATATAAGCGCGAACGTCGATTCGTTTTTTTTGAAGGCGGACGTGTCATTGGTTGGGAAACAGAATAAAATTTTTTGCACGTCTGAGTACCTACCTGAATCCCGCTTTATCCCAATAAATTCCAACACCGCCAAGATCTTCTTCGATTCGAAGCAATTGATTGTACTTCGCTGTACGTTCTGATCGACAAAGACTGCCTGTTTTAATTTGACTGCAATTCATGGCCACACTTAAATCAGCTATAGTGACATCTTCTGTTTCACCACTTCGATGCGACATGATTGTTTTCATTCCGTTTCTTTGTGCAAGGCTTACAGCTTCAAAAGTTTCAGTAAGGGTTCCAATTTGATTTACTTTTACGAGTAATGCGTTAGCTGCTTTTTTTTCTAAACCCATTCTTAAGCGTTTTGGATTTGTTACAAATAAATCATCACCAACAATTTGTATCTGTTTTCCTAAAGCTGCAGTGGCTGAAGTCCATGAAGCCCAGTCATCTTCTGAAAAACCATCTTCGATACTAACAAGTGGATATTTTTCAGTCCATTTTTGATAAACATTTTGCAATTCTAAGCCAGAGATCTTTTTACCTTCCCAGTTATATAATCCGCTAACAAAAAATTCTGTTGCTGCCACATCTAGCGCTAAAAATACATTTTGACCCGCTTCATAGCCAGCTTCGAGAATAGCTTGCATTAATAATTCTAAAGCTTCTTCATTAGATTTTAAAACAGGCGCAAATCCACCTTCATCACCAACTGCCGTAGAAAAACCTTTTTTATTCAAAATCTTTTTTAAAGTGTGAAAAATTTCTGATCCTGCACGTAAACTTTCAGCAAAAGAATTATTAACAGTTGGTACGATCATAAATTCTTGAATATTTAAGCCATTATTTGCATGAGCTCCACCATTTAATAAGTTCATCAAAGGCACTGGTAATCGACAGGCTTGCGATCCACCAACATAACGATATAATGGCAAGTTAGCCACTTTCGCTGCAGCATGAGCAGCGGCTAACGAAACTCCTAAGATCGCGTTAGCACCTAAATTTGATTTATTTTCAGTTCCATCAATATCGCGCAATATTTTATCTAAATAAACTTGTTCAAAAACATTTAATCCAATTATTTCTGGCGCAATCTTTTCTCTAACGTGATCAACAGCTTTATAAACACCTTTACCTAAAAATCTTTTAGGGTCATTATCACGTAATTCACAGGCCTCGTGCGCTCCAGTACTGGCTCCTGAAGGGACAGCTGCACGGCCTATATGTCCAGAAGCTGTTTTAATTTCTACTTCGACAGTTGGATTTCCACGGCTATCTAAAATTTCACGAGAGATTAAACTGATAATTTCTGACATATTTTTTCCTTTATCTTATTTTTCATGTGATATTTTTTTTAGCAATTCTAAACTTTCTAAAATAATCTGCGGATATTGCGAGCGCACAATTTCCCAATCAACTTTATGAAAAGCTTGTTTAATTCCTGGCGATTGCTTTTGCCCAGCCGTCAGTAGCACTACAAGTTGATGGGCACGCACCATATAATCATGTAGTTTAGATAAATTTTGCGCCACTTGGTGTTTAGGATTATTCATAAAATCGAATTCAAAATCATTTTTAAATAATTCGATTTGCTGCTGTTGAACGATCGGGGTGCTTTCAGATTTTTTATTATTTTGAGTTAGCTTGATCAGCTCTTCATTTCTTCTTAGTAAATCACGATTTTTTTCTTCTAAATCACGACTGCTGTCTTGCAGCTGAGAAATTATATCTTGCATCAGCTGTGGAGAAATTTGATGAGATTCATTTTTAAAAATAACATTTTGCTCTTTAGGCCAGTCCATTTCAAAACGTAAAAAATTCCAACGAGCTTCGCCCATTGGCATACCCACATATTGTGGCAATGCTTCAAAGGCTGCTTTTAAATATGTAGTCACAAGTGGATACTGTTCAGATGGAAGCGGAATATCAAAAGCAATTCCTAAATCAGTTCTTTGAATATTTTCGATTGGTGGTTCGGGAGAAATGAAATATCCTAAAAAAGTTTCTGGCTGTAAAAAAATTTCTTGTGGCCTTGGCATCATGCGCAGAACGCTATCAAGAACTCCCCAAACTTTATTTTTTGAAGTTTGGTGCCCTGCTCTTATAACAACATCATTTTTTTGTACGATTCGATTTAGAAAAGCTTCCATATCGGGAGCACGCATCCATAAAGATGAATCACGCAATTTTTCCCAAGGAATTTCAGAATCAGAAAAGTAAGCCGATAAATCGATTTTTTCAGATTCTAATTGAGTCAAGATAGCATGGGTAATTTTACAACTAAAATTCACTGCCTCATAAGTTAATCAAGCCGACCTTGATCTGCAACAACTAACAGTTATCGCCACAAAAATTAAATTTAAAATGAATCTTTTTATGCTGCTGCTTTGACAGGCTTTTGAAATTTTGACATCGGATAATTGATTTTATTATCTACAATTTCAGGATAAAAAGAGGGAACATTTCCAGTTGGTTCGATCCCACCCTCAAGCTTGCCATCAGGTTTACGAGTCAATGCCTTAATTTCAAATATTGGAACTACAATATACTTCCCTTTTTCATCGACACCGCGCACTTCTGAAATAGCTCCTATTTTTCTGGAACCATCTGAATATCTTGAAATTTGAACAATTATTTCTATGGCTGAAGAAACTTGAGATGTGAGCGCTTTCTCGCTGATTTTAGCATCGCCTCCGGCAGCTAAAGCCTCAAGTCTGACAATAGCATCTTCTGGAGTATTCGCATGCACTGTGCCCATACTGCCTTTGTGTCCTGTATTCATTGCATTAATTAATTCTAAAGCTTCGCTTGATCGAACTTCGCCGACGATGATTCGATCAGGCCTTAACCGAAGCGCACTTTTTAATAAATCCTTAATAGTGACTTCGCCTTTACCTAATAAATCAGCTTGTCGTGTTTCAAATCGAACAACATGTTCATATTCAATTTGTAATTCAGAAGAATCTTCGATGACTAAGACACGTTGACCTTTTGGAATTCGCGAACAAAGTAAACTTAATAAAGTCGTTTTACCAGAACCTGTTCCCCCACTAACAATAATATTTTTTCCAAGAAACATACAAAGATCAATAAACATCCATGCATCAGGAGTAATAGTGCCATATTTAATATAATCTGCTGGAGTAATTTTACTGGATGTAAACTTTCGAATACTAATGACTGTACCTTGTCTCGAAATCGGGGGAAGAACCGCTGCGATACGAGAACCACTGGCCGGAGATCCTTCTATAATTGGAAGACGAGCATCTAATCGCGGTTCATCTTTACTAATTCGACGACCTACAGATTGAGCAATGCTGTTTATAGCCGCTTGTAAATTATCTTCATCTGGAAATTTTGCGTTTGTAAGCTCTAACTTTCCTTTACGTTCTACAAAAATTTGATCGGGGCCATTGATCAAAACTTCAGACACACCAGGGTCATTCAAAAATTCTTGAACTGGGCCAAGGGCTCTGGCTATAACTTCTTTAAAATTTGACTGTCCATCTGACATATAACTCTCGTTTTTTAAATTTAAAAATAAATTAAATTATTCTTTTTCTGCTGTTGCAATTTTTCTTAATTTATCTTCAACAACAACTACTTGACCCGAAGCACCTGTTTCTGGACTTTGAAATGAAAATACACCTTCAACATTTGGGGTCATTTTAAACGACTTCATTTGTCCAAATATTGTATTGTGACTTTGTGAAAATGAGTCCATTAAAAAACTGACATTTTTTTCCTTTGAATTCAGATTAACGATATGAATTTGATAAACTTGTCCCTTTTGTAAATTTAACGTCTCTGGAATAAATCCTGTTTCAGTTTGCGCAATAATGATATCTTTAGCTGGTTCCGGTATGCTGACTGCACGCTTGATGGCCTCAATGACTTCAATACTGGCTTTATCTTCATTTTGTTTATTAATCTGAGGATCCACAGTCATCACAGAAGCTGGCATTCTGATATTTTTTAATCGCTGAATATCGTCTTGTCGGCGACTCATATCAACTTCCCAAGCATGAACTTTGATCTGTATAAAAAAAGCTAGAATAAAAAATAGAACTTGAGAAATTTTAAGTGTCATTAAATTATTTTTTCTCATGATGCCTCCAGTGAATTTAATAAAACTAATGTAATTCTTTTCGGTCTTGAAAATCTGCTAATTCACGAGCCACTTCAATAGCTATAAATTCCACGCTTTTTTGATCCATGTTCAACAGAGTTTTAACAATGAGTGATTTATTACCAGCACAAGAGTTAATAGATTTACATAAATGATTCTTTTTTTGCGGTTGTTGATCCATTTCTTTATTTATCACAGACCAATCCATATTTAAAATAGGATCAATTGCACCGATTGTAAAAAGAGCATCAAACACAACTTGTAAATCACCTTGTATAAACATATTCATCCTCCATGATGTATCGGTTTATTTAAATCACCGCTTAAATCACTGATCGGATAAACTGAAAAATACTTGAGTCAATTTGAGACATTTTGAGAAGAACTAGATGAAGGACCAGACTTGATCATAAAAAAGTAGAAAATAAACTTACTAAAATCCCAAAAGCAATAATTTTCAAAATAGATAAATTTTTCCAACGAAATTGAATAAAAACAGACCCTACAAATATAATCCAAAAAAAAGGTTTAGTTATTTCAGACAAATTCATATGATACAAAGTAATTAATACACAACTAACTACTGCTGCAGCTGAACCCAATATAAAATCGTTTACCCAAGTTTGTTTTGATAACCAGCTTAATGCTTTGGGAAACCATGTAGATATATGAATAAAAGCAGGTAAGTAAAGTCCAATCACAGCTGCAATAGCACCATAGAAATCAGCCATTTTATATCCCATAAAGGCTGCAGAAATAGTAACAGGTCCAGGAGTTAACTGCCCTAATGAAACAGCATCATTAAATGTTTTCAAGTCAAGCCATCCTAATTCATTCACAAAAGCTCGTTGCAAAAAAGGAAAAGCAGCAAGTCCTGTTCCAAAAACTAAGGCGCCGGCTTTAAAACAAATTGCAAATATATTAAATATTTTATCTTGATCAAAAACAAACAATGGAAAAACTGAAATGGAAAAAAGTTTATTTTTAAACTTTGAATATCCAACAAGTAATAAGCCCGAGAAAATGATCAATACTGATTCAGGAGCTAATTTAAAATAATATAAAAAACCTGCTAAAAAAAATAGAATCCAAAAAATTTTTTTTTGATGAAAATTTTTGGATAACTTATACAACCCAACTGTAATTATTCCCGCTACAGCATACTGAGCCCCTAGCAGGGCTTGGCTTAAATAATTATTGTGAATAACTTGATTGTAAAAAATCGCAAGCAATATCATCATGAAAAATGAGGGTAAAATTATACCAAGACCTGCAATGAATCCACCCCAAAATTTCTTTTTAACTTGACCAATATAAACAGCCATTTGAAAAGCAATTGGCCCAGGCATGGCTTTTATCATTGTAAAAGCTTGATCAAACTCGCTTTCAGTCAGAATCGGTGGATTTAAATTCTCGACCAAATCAATTCTCATTTGTTGAATCAAGGCAACCGGGCCACCAAAGCCTGTGAATCCTAATTTTAAAAAATATTTTGCAATTTCTAAATAGGACACAAACTATCTGTCAAATTGTTTCGCGCGACGAAGCTGCATATCAGAATCTTTTTTCTTTAAGGACTCACGCTTATCATGAAGTTTTTTTCCTTTAACTAAGGCGATCTCAAGTTTAACTCGACCTTCTTTAAAATACATCTTAAGCGGAACACAGGTTAGTCCTTTTTCATTAATTGAACTAGCAATTTTTATCAATTCAGAATGATTTAACAAAAGTTTACGTAATCTTTCTGGCGCATGATTATTATAACTACTGGCTTTATATTCACTAATATGAGCGTTCTGCAAAAAAGCTTCATGTCCACGGAAAGAAATATATGAATCTTTAAATTGAATTTGCTTTAAGCGCAGCGCTTTAACCTCGCTACCAATTAACACAACGCCAGCTTCAAATGACTCGATGATGTGATATTCAAAACGGGCTTGTTTGTTTTCTTGGATGATTAGAATGCTCATTCAATTATAGTTTCACGGTTTCAGACTTTAATCAATTAGCGCATCTGGTTTATTTTGACTAAAAATGGGGATACCCATTAACCAAAACTGCTGCTTGTTTCAAATTTAAAATCCCACCAGAAACAGTTCTAGAAACAAGATCTGATTCCTTAGATACAGAATTCAAAATAATTTCTTTTAATGCTAATGCTGCCGCTGATGGATCAGTATAGTAAAGTTGACTCAATTTTTCTGAGGCTACTCCATGCAAATAGGCAACTGCTCCTGCAACATGAGGTGTCGCCATCGAAGTTCCACTTTTTGGACCGCTATAATCATCTGGTAGCGTTGAATAAATTCCAGTTCCAGGAGCAGCTAAATGAACTAATTTTTGACCAAAACCAGCGACAGCCAATTTTCCATTTTTTTGTGTGTTCGTAACAGAAATAATATAAGGACTTGAACAACCAGACGGCACATCACCTGTCACATCAATATTTAGTGATTTATTAGTCGTTGCCACTGCAGATAAAATTCCCACTTTTCCCATTTCATTATAAATTTCATTCCACATCGCATATTTTTCTGAATTGCAGTCCGCTTTATCAATTCCAAAACTTGAATTTGTAACTACAACATTTGCGCCTAGTAGGCCTCCAGAAGTAAGCCACAATTTTTTTTGTTTTAAAATATATCCATATGCTTTAAGTACGATTGATGATTGACTGCTTGAGCCAGCAACAACCATTAATTTTGTATTCCAATTGATACCAACAACATCTTTTCCATTATTGCCTTGAGCAGCCATTATGCCAGCTACATGAGTACCATGATCGTGCGGTGGTAAATTTCCCGAATTATCTAATACATTCCAACCATTCACATCATCTATATACCCATTTTTATCATCATCTTTGTAATTATCGGGAATTTCGTCTTTATTAACCCAAATATTTTGTTGAAGATCTTGATGCTTGATATCGACACCCCCATCAACAATGGCCATAACAATTTCATTATTTCTAAAGTCATTTTTCTTAATTCCAAATAATGTCCAAGCGGAAATGGCATCAATCCCCCATTCATCCGTAGTTTTACTTAAATTCCACTGTTTCTTAAAATTTATATCATTTGGAATAATCATCTGTTGGCGTGTTTGAACTGGATGATCTACTTGAATAAGTAAAATATTCGAATTTAATTTTAATTTTTGAATCAACTGATCCACATTTTTACTTTCAGTTTTATAGCTTAAAGAATAAATATTTAAATCTTCAATTAAAGGCAAAAATTTCATGTTTTGCATTTGATTTAAAATAATTGACGAATTTTTTAATTTAACGATGAACTGATGTTCAAAAGCACTTGCAATTTGAATAAAAAATAGAACACAAATGACAATACTTTTCATAATAAATTCTTCCCCAAAAGAGTTTTAAAGCACTATTTCAGTTTATATTTAATTGAAAAACAATCTAATTAATTATTTTTATCTAAATAAATAAAAAGCTCTCGAAATTTTTTTGGTGATAATTCTTCCGCGCGAACTTTTTCAGAAAAATTATTCAATTTTAACCATTCAATCAGTGGCTGCGAAATGGCATTTGGCAAATTAGATTTCAATATTCTTCGGCGCTGCTGGAAACATTGCTTGATAAATTGTAGGTACTTGTTTTTGTCTTTAATTTCTGATTCACGTTTTATAAACTTTAAAACACGACTCGCTACTTTGGGTGAAGGATTAAAATCAACAGGTCCCGCATCACAAACTGTATCAATAACCCAAAACTCCTGCGCAATTACACTCAACATTCCGTAATGATCAGAATCAACAACAGCGCGTATCCGTTGTGCCACTTCCTTTTGAAACATTAAAACCATGGCTTCAATTGAATAAGGTTGAATACTTTTTTCAATGACTAATGATGAAGAAATTTGATAAGGCAAATTACTGACTAGTATTTTTTGAGAAAATGGACGCCAGTCCATTTTTAATGCGTCTTCATTGATAATATTTAGATTTTGAAGTTTCCAAAAATCATACAAAGATCGATCTAGCTCGATAGCTTGAAAAAAATCGCTCATAGGAATGAGTAAATCTGTTAATGCTCCAAGACCTGGTCCGATTTCAATTAAAGCAGAACTTTTCATTTTCAGTTGCAAGTCAACCACTGCGCTTAATATTTTTTGAATCACATGATCAGAAACTAAAAAATTTTGACCCAATGATTTTTTAGCCTGGTGACCCAGTTGATTTTGTCTTTCCAGAAGTCTTTTTCGAGCGTTTTCCATCAGGATTTTCCAATCACAGCTTGCTGGTATAAATCAATATTAAAATCTGATGGAAGCGAGCTTGATAACGGAGGAAGTTGATAATCTGACTGAATTCCAGAATTTAAATATTGAATACCTGCATAACCAATCATAGCTGCATTATCAGTGCAGTATCGTAGCGGTGGAATAACAACTTCAAATCCTTGTTTCGACATTTCTAATACTTTTTCTCGCAAGCGTGAATTCGCACTGACTCCACCAGTAATAACACATTTATGAGTATGATAAATTTGACAAGCGTATTTCAATTTATGTATAAGGACGTCCACAATAGCTTCTTGATAAGAAGCACAAAGATCGTTTAATTCCCGCTTAATTTCTACTTCTGACATAGTTTGAATTAATCTTGAAGCGGATGATTTCAGTCCACTGAAACTCATCATTAAATTTTTTTCTGCAATAAGACTTCGTGGAAAATCAAATTTATTTCGATTTCCATTTTTAGCATGTCGATCAACTTGAATCCCACCCGGATATCCAAGCCCTACAATTTTAGCAAATTTATCAAAAGCTTCTCCCGCAGCATCATCTTTAGTTGATCCTATAATGGTATACTTTGAAAAATTTTCGACCCAATACAAACTTGTATGCCCCCCACTGACAGCTAATGCAATATAAGGATAATTAAAATTTTCGGGTGGTGCATACTCTTTATCTTTTAAAAATGGAGCTAGCAAATGACCCTCTAAATGATTTACTCCAATAAAAGGCTTATCTAAACTTTGTGCTAAACTTTTAACTGTTACTAATCCGACGATCAATGAACCAATTAACCCAGGACGATTTGTTACTGCAAATCCATCAATTTGTTTAAAAGTAAGTTCAGCTTTATGAAGTAAACTATTAATCAAAGGCAATAGTGCTAAAGAATGATTCCGACTAGCAATTTCAGGCACTACTCCGCCATAGGGAACGTGCTCTAAATCTTGAGAGGCTGTAAGTTGTTGAATGACGAAACCGTTTTGATCTACAAGAGCCACTGACGTATCATCACAACTTGTTTCAACAGAAATAATATGCCGAATCACTTTTTCTTCGGCTTTGTTTGATTTGCGCTTGCGCCATTTAAGCTGTTCAATCTGACTTTAGATTTTTTTCCAGCAGTAGTTTGTGGGTATTGAACAATTGTCTCTTCATAAAATGCGATAGCTTCATCTTTTAAACCGAGCTCTTGAAAGCAAACTCCAGTTTTATATTTTGCATCAGGAACTAATTTTGATTTTGGGAATTCTTCTACAAATTTTTGATAGGATAAAATAGATTTCTTCCATTCTTTTTTTGCAAAATAGTCTTCTGCTATATCAAAAGTTGATTTTTTCAAATTCAATTTATCATCAGAAGAAATTAATGACGGAGCATTTTCCCTAATCGGAGCTACTTGTTGAGCTTCTAGTTTTTGAATTTGTAATTCCATTTTAGAAACAGCTTCTTGCAGAATATTAATTTTTTGAACATCATTTAATTTTTGATTTTGTTCGACTTCAACTTTTAACTGAGACACTTGGTTTTCTAAGACTTCAACTTTTCCATTAAGAGCCCTGATCAACTCTTCTTGATCGACTGACTGTTGAGCTTGAATTTTAGAAGTTTCAACTGATTGCGTTTCAACAGCTTTTTTTCGTGATAAATAAGATTGTTCATTGGGAGTCACTTCAGATCTTGTTTTTAAACAACTCGATAAGAATAGAACAACTAATAAAATAAAATGCATTTTGTTCATTATAAAATATCTCCATTTTTCATTCTTAATAACCGAGCAGAATTTTCAGCTCGTTCTGCTGATATTTTCGCTTTTATAAAAAAAGCTTTAGCAAGCTCATATTCTCGATCTGCATAGTAAATTTTTGCTTTACGATAAAAATCTTCTGCTTGATGCCAATAACCAGCAGAATATTTAACTGCTTGAACTGATTTTGCATAATCAATAGCTACTTTAGCATAGATGTACTCATCATTTGGCGGAGGCGCTGTCACACACCCGCTCACTAAAAAGCAAAAAATTAAAACTGAAAAAAATTTTATCAATTAAGTTTTCCTAGTTCGAAGGAACAAAATTAGCTCGACGATTTTTTGACATTGCTGTTTCGTCATCCGTACTAATTAATGGTTTTTCTTCGCCAAAACTAACAGTTGTAAGCCGGCTTGAAGGCACTCCCATATCTTGCAAAATTTTCTTAATTGCATTGGCACGACGCTCGCCTAAAGATAAGTTATATTCGTTAGAGCCTTTTTGATCGCAATGTCCTTCAATTGTTAATTTAACAGAAGAATTAATTTTCATCCAATCTGCGTTTCCAGATAATTTTGCATTTTCTTCAGAGCTTAAAACTGATTTATCATACTCAAAAAATACAGTTTTAAGACCATCAATTGATCCAGAATCGCTTCCTTGTGCAGATAAATTCATTGGGCTCGCCATAATTTTTTCTGTTCCACCATCCGCTGTTGTCTCAGACTTAACAGATGAATCTGTATTAGCTGTACCACCTGCTCCATTTCCGTCTTTGTTTTTACGAAATGCTGAACAACTTGTTGTGGTCGCTGCAACAAATACTAAAAATAATGAGGCTGCTACTGTTTGAATTAATTTTATTTTCATGATGTCTCCCTTGCTGATTTCAATTCTACTTTAGACCGAGATGAGACAGTTGTAAAGCCTTGTCAAAATTTAATTGTCAGATCACAATAAGCTATGAAAAAAAACATAAATCTTTACGCCGCAATCTTTTTTGTAGTCAATTTACTATTGAGCCAACTTATCTACGCTGCACAAATTGGAAATAAAGATATCGAGTGGGTTACACTTCAGACGAAACACTTCGATGTGATTTACAACAAACAGCAGCAAGACCTTGGTCTGTATTATGCTCAAATTGCTGAAAAAGCGTATAGCAACCTATCAACTGTTTTTAAAATGCTTCCCGATAAAATATCTTTGGTTATTAACGACAGTACGGACAGTTCAAACGGAAGTGCGACAGTTTTTCCTTATCCTATTATTAACGTTTATCCTGTTCAAATTGGCCAGCAAGAAACACTTTCTGAATCTGGAGAATGGGCTCATGAGTTAGTCACTCATGAATTAACACATATAGCTCAACTTTATCCATATAGTGGATGGCCGTATAAAATTGGCCGTAGCCTTTTTGGATCTATTATTTCTCCCAACCTGCTCACTCCACTTTGGTGGAAAGAGGGAATGGCTGTCGAATTAGAAACACAGTTTTCTAATCGTGGCAGGACTCGATCAAAAATGCAAGATGCTCAGTTTAGATCTTATGTCTTATCTCAAAAACTTCCTCAATATGATGCGGCTCAAGCAAATGAAGTTCTTAATACTTGGCCCTATGGAAATCGACCATACTTTTTTGGATCATTAGTTATGAATCAAATCTCAAAAGAGAAGGGGCTTCAATCCTTCGGACAAATTGTTGAGCATCAGTCAAGACGAATACCTTATGCCATTAATACTCCAGTCGAAGAATTGACTGGTTTTAATTATATAGAACTTTATGAGAAAGCTTTTCAACGTTATAAAGTTAACGCCGATCAACAAATAAAAAATCTAAAAAGCAAAACCCCTTCAGAAATTTATAAAATAGATCCTACTGCTTTGCATGCAAGATCAATTCAATTTCATCCCCAGTTTAATATTATTGGACAAATATCAACTCGTTACTTAACAACTGAAATTAATTTTTATTCAGAAACGTCAGATTTAAATAAATGGAAGCTTCTGGAATTAAAAAACACTCCAAAAGGATCGATCTCTCGATTTTCATTTCATCCACTCGAAAAAAAAATCGCCTTCAGTAAAACTCACGCCATCAATAGTCGAGAAAATTTTTCAGACCTTTATATTTATGATTTAGAAACTTTTAAAACTACTGACGTTACAGAGGGTCTTCGTGCTAGAGATCCTGTTTTTTCAAAAAGTGGAAAAACATTACTGTTTACTCGCCTTAATAATGGCAAAACTAATTTGCAAGAAATTGATTTACAAACTAAAAAAATAAAACCGCTTGTTAATTTTACAAAAACTGAGCGGCTTAATTTTTATAGTTATAAATCCGAAACAGAAGTGATTTATACATCACGGAATGCTCAAGGTGAACAAAAACTATTTCTTTACAATATGACAGATAATAAATCGACTCAAATCAAATCAGAATTTACCGATATCAGCTTTATTAAATATGTCGATTCAGATTTTTACTTCACATCAGCAAAAAATGGCGTTCTAAATATTTACCAAGCTCAATTAAACCAAGATAGCCTTACTCAAGTAAAGCCAATCAGTCATTTATTAACAGGCTCTTTAAGTTTTGATATTGATCAAAAAAACAAACGACTTTTTTCAACGTTAATAACCGAAGATGGGCCCCATACTTTCATTTCAAATTTTAAAAACATAGATTCTTTACCAGAAATTAATAATGAAGTCGTCAGTCATTACAAAGAGGTTTCAACGACACATACTCAAGAAATAAAAGCTGAGTATGCTGATTATTCGTCATGGACTTATTTATATCCTCATTATTGGATTCCCTTTTTTGGCACAAACAGAACTGGAGACGGAACTGTTGTTCAAGCTCAAACTTCAGCAACAGATCCCATCGGAAATCATGCTTACGCTTTACAAGGTCAATACGACACTCAAATTAAAAAATTTGAATATCTTTTTTCATATCAGAACTCTCAACTACCCTGGAATTGGTCTATAAATACATTTGAAAATCAACAACTCATTACTGTAGACACTTACATCAAAAAAAATAATTATGGTATAACTATTTATCCTGACATTTTTGCTCTCAATGAAAATTTATTATTAGCTATTGGCAGCAACCTTCTTTCTACTCAGGACGATTTAAAAAGTATCGACACAAATCATTGGACTGGTTTTTTTCAAACTCTGTATTCTAGCGTAGAGCAAAAAGTAAATCACTATTACCCGATGAGCGGATCATCAATAGGTTTAAAATATCAATACTTTAGTGATTTAAAAAAACAAGCTGATCCTCGTTACAGTAATTTTTCTCAGGCTTCTTTATCATTTTCTACTTATCAAAATTTGTTTTTTCCAGAGGATCATGTTTTAGCTCTTAAAATTAATGGACTTTATACTTTTGAAGATATCGCTCAAAGATTTGGAACAAGTAATTTAGGTTTATCTGGCGCAACTATTGATCCATTTCTTATACGTGGTTATCTAGCTGGTCAGTTTTTAGGAACACAACTGATCACAACTAATCTAGAATATCATTTTCCTATCTATGACATACTTTATGGACCTGGCGTTGCTCCTTTTTATTTAAAATACCTTACAGGAGCTTTTGTCATCGATGGACTAGCTACAAAAGGTTTTGGTTATAATAAAAATGAATTATATGAACCACTTAAATTAGATCAACTCATCTACACGGCAGGCCTAGAATTACATTTAAATACAACCTTAGGTTATGTACTTCCATTCAATGTTATTTTAGGTGCCTATGTTCCTACAGATAAAAAATGGAGCAAAAATTCAATACTTACCGGCCTTAGTTTTCAAATGGGTGGATTTTGAAAAGAATACAATAAAAAATTTAAATTTGCCCTTGGTTACTAAATTCTTTAATCTTTACTTTTTTTAGAGGAGTAAAGATGAAATTTTCAATTTTTCTTTTTGCAATCACTGTTCCTTTTCTGAGCTGTCAAAATAATATTAAGCCTACAAATAAAATTTCTTCAACTACAAATAAAAACTTAATTATCAATGGCACTGTTGTTAAAGAAGATTCTGAAATCGCAAAACATGTCGTTTTAATTCACAACGTAACTCAAGATTATGTGTGCTCAGGTACATTAATTATGAATGACTTAGTTGTAACAGCAGCTCACTGTTTAACTGACCCTCAAGATGCTTATCATATTATTTTTAATGTTAACGGGTACGAAATCATCGATCATATGGATCCACTTTATTTTAGAAAATCAAGTCGTGTCATCATTCATCCCGATTATGTATTAGATATCAACAAACAACCCCTAACAGATCAATCAGATATTGGTTTAATATATTTTGAAGGTAATCTGCCGGAAGGTTACAGCCCTGTAGATGTTTTATATGATCAAATTGATTTGAAAAAAAACCAACAAGTTGTCTTAGCTGGTTATGGCGTAGATCACATTTATCAGCTTGAGATTTCTTACAAAAAATCTCAGAAGTTTCAAAATAGAATCGACAACGGAGAAGTGGTTTGCGATTTTGATATCAAAGATAAGGATGGCTTACCTACTTGTTTAGAAATAGATTTTTATGGTGATGGAATTCTACGTACAACATCCACTTATATTATATACATATCAAATAGTGAATTCGTACTTGATGAAAAGCTCACAGGCACTTGCTCTGGAGATTCAGGCGGGCCAGTTTTTATCCAGAAAAATGGAAAACTATTTTTAGCAGGCTTAACTAGCCGCGGAGACTTTCTTTGTCAAAGCGAAGGCACTTACACTTCGATTCCTTCTCATCTTGAATGGATTCTAAGCCATTAAACACAACAGCTCAAACATCGTATCCACTGCCGCCAAACCTGTAATTTGCGAACTGTCATAAGCCGGACAAACTTCAACGATATCCGCTCCCACAAGTTGTTTGATTTTTAATGCTCGCAATATTTGTTGAGTCTCATATGTATTTAGCCCACCTGGAACTGGAGTTCCAGTTCCAGGAGCAAAAGCAGGATCTAAACAATCAATATCAAAACTAATAAATGTTGGCCCTTTAAAAGAAGGAATTTTTTTTACAAATTCGAAAATATTTTCTCGTCGAATATCATCAACAGTAAATATTTTTATTTTATGTTTTTTAACAAAAGCTAAATCCTGCGAATCAGCTAAAGGCCCACGTATTCCTATTTGAACCATTGTTTTTGGATTCACAAGCCCCTCTTCAATGGCGTGTCTTGCAAAGGCTCCATGATGATATTCACAGCCCCATGCTGCAGGGTATGTATCTAAGTGAGCATCAAAATGAATTAAATTTAAAACGCCGTACTTCTTTTTTAACGATCTTAGAACAGGCAGCGTGGTTGAGTGATCTCCACCAATTGAAATCATTTTTTTATTTTTTTTAACAACTTGATCAACAAAATTTTCAATTTTCTCATAAGTTTTTTTTTGATCTATCGGAACAACTGAACAGTCGCCAACATCCGCAATTTTTAGTTTCTGAAATAAACTAACTGCGCGCGACATGTGAAATCCGCGACCTAAACTAGAGCATTCGCGAACTAAACTTGGTGCAAATCGAGCTCCGGGTCGATACGATACTCCTCCATCATAAGGTATACCGAATAAAGCGACATCAAAATCATCATTAATTTCTGCTATCGGTAGCCTAAAAAAAGTTTTAATACCTGAAAACCGAGGAAACTCACGTCCGCTTAAAGGTTGATAATCAAATGAAGGTTGATCTTTAGTTCTATTTTTTTTCATCTTTTTATATTAATCTTTCTTGAATGATGAAGCCAATTAAAAAACATAACATCCATAATCAAAATGAATTGATCAGCTGGTATCACAAAAACAAACGAGAGCTTCCCTGGAGAACTTCTAAAAATCCTTATTTAATTTGGATTTCTGAAGTCATGCTTCAACAAACCACAGTGACTGCAGTTATCCCCTTTTACACTCAATTTATTCTGCGTTTTCCTGACGTAAAAACACTGGCTCAAGCTTCAATAGAAGAAGTTTATAAATACTGGGCTGGTTTGGGGTATTACTCTCGTGCTCGAAACTTACATAAAGCTGCATCACTTATTGTTGCTGATCACAAAGGAGTTTTTCCTGAAACAGCAGAAGAACTCATTAAACTTCCTGGATTTGGTCCTTATACTTCACGTGCTGTAGCCAGTTTGGCAAACAATCAACTTGTTGGCGTATTAGATGGAAATGTTATTCGCATACTTACTCGAAAATATGGTCTAAAAATAAATTGGTGGGAAACTAAACACAAAGATTATTTGCAAATGATTTCTGATGAAATAGCGTTAAATTCAAGTAATGATTCATCGTCAGCCAATCAAGCGATGATGGAGCTTGGCGCAACTATCTGCACGCCAAAAAAAACCATGTGTTTGTTTTGCCCTTGGCAAAAAAGTTGTGCCAGTTTTGAAAAAAATTTAGTGGATCAAATCCCACTAAAAAAACCAAAAGAAAAGCATGAAATATGGCAATGGACATTTAATATTGAATCAAAAAATAATAAAATTAAACTTTATGAAAACTTAACCACTCCATTTTTAAAAATGAATTGGCTACCCGAATCAACAGCTAAAAAAATTTTACATAAACCAAAGAATTTTGATTTTAAACATGGAGTCACTAAATACGATATCTACGTTTCAGTGAACAGTTCAAAATCAACTGGACCAAAGTCGATAAAAATTCGGTCAAAATGGGTTAATCAAAATCAAATTTCTGAAATAAATCCGACAAGCTTAATGAAAAAAATCCTACTGCAATTCAACGAAAAAAAGGATAAACTTAAATTATGATCGGTTTAATTTTACTTTTGTTCACAAGCTTCAATACGATTGCGGCACCTCATCCCACGACAGCAGCATCTTCATTAAATCAGTTGGGAACAAGCCAAGTCTTTTCACAAATGGGCTTTAAATTGGGATATGTCCAAACAAATTTTAATTTGATTAAAGAAAATTCAGCAAATAATCAAATTGATTTAGAAAACTCGTCAGCTAAAATAAATTTTAGCATTGAAGAAACAAAAAGCTATGCTGATTTAGAAAACTTTGTTAAAAAATTTCTACGTGATTATCACCAGTTTGGTTTCGATTTAACCAATCAAAAATCAAAAAAAATTAATAATAAATCAGTATCAATCATTTTAGATATTAATCAAAAAAATAATAAAACCAAAGCTCGACAATACTTTTTTCAAAACGGAAAAAAAATTGTCACAACGACATGTATCGATTTACCAGAAACATTCGATCACACAGTCATTGAATGCGATAAAATGATGAATAGTTTTTATTGGGTGAAGTAAGTCTATTATTTATGAAATAACAACATACGTATGTCTTAATTTCATAAAATAACAACATACGTATGTTGTTATTTTATGAAAAATGGTTTACTCTATAAATCATGACAAATCCAAAATCAGACATAAAAAGAGTTCTGAATCTTTCTCAGACGTTAGAAGAAATGAGCCTATTACTGTTAGGCCCTAGACAAACTGGTAAAACGACTTTTCTTGAAGAAAATTTTTCTAATCAATCAGAAATGATAAGTTTACTAGATCCTGAAATTTTTCGCGATTTACAAAAAAGACCAGAGAAGCTTGCTGAAATAGTTAATGCTTCCTCAAAAAAAATATTCATAATCGACGAAGTTCAAAAAATTCCTGAATTATTAGATGTTGTACAGAACATTATTCAAAAAAATAAAAATATACGATTTATTTTAACTGGGAGTAGTGCTCGCAAGCTAAAGTCAAGGTCAGCTAATTTATTAGGGGGACGTGCTTATCCACATTTTATGCACCCTATTTGCTCAACTGAATATCTAAAAAATCATTCAAATTTTGATTTGATTTTACAAATAGGTGGCTTACCAAGTGTTTTAATGTCGAATCAACCCCAAAAAAGATTAAAAGCCTACATAGGGATTTATTTACAAGAAGAAATTAAAGCAGAAGGACTTGTCAGAAATCTAGCTGATTTTAGCCGTTTTTTAGATGTAGCAGCGTTAACAAATACGGAACAGCTAGATTACAATAGCGTAGCTAGCGATGCACAGCTTTCAGCACGCAAAGTAGCTAGTTACTACCAAATATTGCAAGATACATTAATCGGAAATCTTCTTGAGCCTTATCGAAAAACTAAAACACGAAAAGCAGTAGCGACTGCCAAGTTTTACTTTTTCGACGTAGGAGTTGCAAATTACTTATTAGGGCGTGAGAAAATAAACCCAGGGACACCTGAATATGGCAAAACTGTTGAACATTTTATTTTTACTGAATTATTAGCCTACAAAAATTATAATGAAAAAGAATATAAAATTTATTATTGGAGATCCACTTCACAATTTGAAGTGGATTTTATAATTGAAACAAAAAATAAAAAGTTATTAGCTATAGAAGTTAAAGCTAAAAAAAATATTACCACCAAAGATTGCAAGGGAATCAAAGCTTTTGCAGAAGATTGCCAATTGTCTCGAAAAATTGTGATTTCTTTAGATGAAAAAAGCAGGCTTATTGAAGATAAAGTCGAAGTTTTTAATTTAAAAACATTTTGCCATAAGCTCTGGGCAGGAGAAATTTTATAAATAAAACTAAATTAGTCATTATCCCAATAAATTTTTAAAAAACGATTTAACTTTTCCGATTAATCCAGAACCTTGTTGATTACTACGATAAACTTTTTTTGTAGAAACTGCAGAAGGTGCTACATCACGCTTAACATATCCTGATTTAAGCGGAGCTTTAGCATCTATTTTTGGATGAGGTTTTTTTCCATTGGCAGCAAGATTTTTATTTTTCAAATCAGGCTTTTTCACAGACTTCAATTTTGCATCAACAACTGGTTTGCTGGCAGCGACAGCCCCAGCAGGTCGTGGTACGTATGCAGATTTTTGATGATCTTCGTTTTGCGCTGAAGATTTATGGCCCTTTTTCTGAAATCCAGGTTTATGATCAAAACTTTTTTTGTAACTAAATTCTTCGGCCATCATAGGTTTAAAATCCTTGATTAAATCTTGATCCTCTAAAAACTGGACTTCAATTTTTTTCTTAGTAAATTCTTCGACTCTGTAAAGTGATTCTACATCTTTATCACTAATAAATGAAAAGGCTTTACCTTCGTTGCCAGCTCGTCCTGTGCGACCGATTCGATGAACATAGGATTCACAGTCCTGTGGCATTTCATAATTCACGACAAGGTCAACTCCAGTAATATCTAAACCACGAGCCGCCACATCTGTTGCTACGAGTACATTTAAATTATTTTCCGCTTTAAATTTAGTGATCACTGAATTTCTTTGAGTTTGATTCATTAAGCTTGATAAGCCCATCGAGGCAATATGATTTTCATTTAAAAAATGTACTAATCTGTCTACGTTATTTTTAAAGTTAGTAAATATAATAACTTGTTTTGGATTATTTTTTTTAATTACTGAAATTAAGTGCTGAGGCTTTTCTTCATTACCAATGTGATAAATTGCATCTTTAACATGATCAGCAGTCGCTTGATCACGGCTAATATTAATTTCTACAGGCTCAGCACCAAATTGATAGGCCGTATTTAAAACATCAAAATTAAGCGTAGCACTAAATACTAAAAATTGTCGATTGCGTTCAATTCGACTTAAAATATATTTCATATCATCTTTGAAACCCATATCAAACATTCGATCAGCTTCATCAAATACTACCGCACGAACTTTTTTAAAATCGACATGATGTTCTTTGTATAAATCAATTAATCGACCTGGAGTAGAAACAGTGAAATGTAATCCATTTTTTAAAGCTTCTTTTTGCTTTTCGTATCCAGTACCGCCGTAAAAAGCAAAACTACGAAGACCTAAACCTTCGCAAAGCTTTACGACATTTTCATGAATTTGATCAGCAAGCTCACGAGTTGGAACTAAAATCAAAATACCTTGATAACTTTGCCAATCTTTAAAAGCGCGCTCATGCTGCGGGTCTGTTTCTGATTTTAAAATACGTTCAATTAAAGGAATTAAAAAAGCAGCTGTTTTACCAGTACCTGTTTGCGCAAGACCTGCGACATCACGGCCTAGTATGATTTGTGGAATGGCCTGTTCTTGAATAGGAGTAGCTTCTTTGTAACCCATCTTTTCGATGGTGGCATTAAGTCGTGGATCTAATTGGTAATCTGAATATATCATGTGGGGCCATCCTGATACAGAAATCAGTTTTTGCCAAGAAATTCCCTTAAAATTTGGGTAAATTCTACGTATTTCTCGAAATGAATCCAATGCCCTGCCTGCTTAATTTCCACACCTTGAATATTTGAATTTAAACCTAGCATTTTATGAAACGCTTCGCTGCTAAAAATATGCGAGTTTTCTCCTCTGATCAGAAGTACTGGCATCCTGAATCTGCTCACCTCTGCCCATCGATCCTGAAGATGCCCTTCTTTCACTGTTTCAATAATAGCTGCTTTTGAAAAACGCCAATCAAAGAAAGATGCATTTTGACCCGAATCTTTCTGTTCTATATTGGCCTGCAAAAAAGTAGATAAAACCAAAATAGGCTCTTTTGAAATAAATTCTTTTTCAAATCGATTTGAAAAAAAATATTTCATTTCATCTTTACTAGAAAAAGGAGTTGGAATGAGATTCAGCATTTTTTCATAGTAAACTGAGGCTCGAGGATCTAAATCTGGCCCCATATCTTCAATCGTTAATGTTTTTATTTTGTCAGGATAAAGATCCGCAAAAACCATCGCATTACGCCCACCCATGGAATGCCCTACTAAATGAAATCGATTCCAACCCAGTTCATTAGTTATTTGATCAAGATCTTGAGCAAATATTTCAGGACTGTAACCAGATTCTGGCTTGAATGATCTTCCGTGCCCTCGTTGATCATAAATTAAACATTGAAACTGATCAGACACACGTGAAGCTATTTTTCGCCAATTAGCTGAAAACGCCATCAATCCATGAATGAACACAACTCGCTCAGATTCATTGCTACCTAGGACTGAGTAATTAAAATTTGATAAAAACATGCTTATTCCTACTCGACTTCAACAGCGTTCTCAATTAAAAAATAGATGTGAATAAACAGCTTGATGCCCTAGCCCAACTTAAAAAAGTACACAGTGATATTGATCCGCAGGCGATTTCTATTCTAAAGCGCCTTAAAGACGCTGGCTTTGAAGCGTATTTAGTCGGAGGCTGTGTTCGAGATTTATTAGTTGGAATAAAGCCCAAAGATTTTGATATCGCCACTAATGCTTCACCACAAGAAGTGAAAAGAAAAGTTCCTTTCAGTTTTATTATTGGTCGTCGTTTTAAATTGGTGCACACACGTCGTGGTGAAAAAATATTTGAAGTGGCTACTTATCGTAGGCAAGCCACTGATGAAGAATTACAAAATCAAGAAGATCAGGCCATCGGTGATGAAAATTTTTTTGGAACTTTATCAGAAGATTCGTTTCGGCGAGATTTTACAATCAATGCTATGTACTACGATCCGATCTCAGAAAGCTTCATAGATCACTGCAACGGAATCGCAGATATAGCGACTCAAACACTACGCACAATAGGTCATCCTAGCGAACGAATCAAAGAAGACCCCATTCGAGTTCTTCGTGCTTTAAGATTAAGTCAAAAGTTAGGCTTTACTATAGAAAATGAATTCAAATCAGCGATCGTTGAAAATATCGAAGAAATTAAGCGTGCCATTTTACCCCGCCGACGCGAAGAATGGATCAAATTTTTTCGACTGGCTTCAATAGATTTAGCATTAATAGAACTTTATGATTTAAAAATATTTGAAGCTATATTGCCAACATTACATCAATTATTTTTAGATGAAAATAAACAAGATTATTTTCGTGGTCTTATTCGACGAATGAAAATTGTCGGCTTTGATATGAATGATACTTATGAATTATTTGCAGGTGTTGTCTATTCCTATCTGCTGACTCAGTACGAGCACCCCTCACTGATGAATATGAATGAAATTTCTGAAAAAAATGAATTTCAATTTTTCTGGAAAGAAGAATTAGGCGTTTTTAAAGCAGAAATAACTGCTATTGAAACTGCGATCAAATATATGAATGCCATCAGAAACATAGAAGCTTTTGAAAAGAAAGGCGAACGTCGCAAGCGTGCCATGATTTATCATCCAAATTTTCAGCTAGCTTTAAAACTGGGACTCTTATCGAACGAATTTGATTCGGCCGATTTTGCATTTTGGATGGAACAATTTGAAGTATTACAATAATAAATTTACCCTAAAATTTCTTGAGCCGCTTTGATTATGGCTACAGAATCCATACTGTGTTTTTGATAAAGCTCCAAAGCGCTGTAAGCACTTTGACCAAATTCACCATGAACACCTAGTGACTTCATCACAAAATTCTCACCGGCAAGTGTTAGTTGATGAGCAACTAATGATCCTAATCCCAATAAAACTTGATGATCTTCAACTGTAACAATTCGATTTTCACATTTGTTTAAATATTTTTTCAAAGTGCTGACATTCATTTTATTTAAACAATTAATATTAATTACAATGCTACCAATTGATTTTTGGAGTAATACTTGACTGGCCTTCACAGCCTCACCAACAAGTGAACCTGTCGTTAATAATAATACATTTTTGGCCCCAACCATATTGGATAAAATCATTTGTGGTTCATACAGTTTATAATCTAATTTATTTTTTTCTACAGAATATGTTTTAGGAAAATTTTCCCGCCCTAAAAACAAAACAGAAGTCGGTGGAACTTTGTTTTGCGATCGTAAGCTTACAAAGTTTTCTATAATTTGCGTTAACATTTTGTCAGCCTCTTCACTGGTTGAAAGTGAAAATACTTCAACATTCGGAATAGTTGCCAACATGGACATATAACTGAGGGACTGATGAGAAGCCCCGTCTGCAGCATCTTGAAATCCAGTATGGGAAAAAATCGCAATCATCGGCGCTTGTGATAATGAAGCCATTGTTATTGGAAGCGCACCCTTTGTTACACCAAACTGAGCAAAAGTATCAACAACAGGAATAAAACCCTGCTTTGAAAGTCCTGCGGCTGTTGAAATCATATTACTTTCAGCGACTCCTACATCTAATGATTGTCTTGGAAATTCTTTTCTAAAATCAGCAAGTCCTGTTGATCCAGGAAGATCAGATGTCACAGAAATCACAGGATAATTTTTCTGAGCGGCAGCTATGAGTGCTTTAGCAATGCCTTTTTGAATTTTCTCACCAGTATCTACGGTTGCATTGGATTTGATTTTGATTTCTAAATTTTCTAAATCTAAAAACCAATCAGTAATGAGGGACGGCAAATCTTGTTGATAAATTTCTTGAACAAATACTTTTAATTCAGCAACATTTTTGCATGGAAATCCATGAGCTCCACTTGAAGAATCCGCTGTTTTTTTTGATCCAATTCCTTTGATCGTTTTAGCCCATATAGCAACAGGTTGATTTGAATTTTCTCGAGCTAATTGAATAGCAGAAGTCAAAGCTTCTGCACAATCATCTAAACTATTTCCCTGGTCTAATGGTAAAACTTTCCAACCCAAAGTAGATAAAGTTTGAAATGTTGAAGCCATAGAAAAAGAATCTGAATCAATTCTTCCAGATAATTTTGTGTTGTTATCACTAATAATTAAAACATACGGAGATAATTTACCTTTAGCTGCAAGTCCAGGAATAGCTGCTAAAGATTCTTTAGCTTCACCTTCCATTGCTGCACCATCAGATAAAGTACATATCACTGTCCGATTTTCTCCTGATAATTTTTCAGCGATTGCTAAACCTTGTGACTGTGGAAAAGACGATCCCAAAGGGCCATTTGACATGTACACACCTTCAGGAAAAAGATGGGACTCACCATGACCAGTAAGATTCGAATCTATTGAGCGAAATTTTTTCAGTGTTTCAAAAGTGACATTTGCTAAACCATAATTAGCCTTAATGGCATAAAGGGCATTTTCACAATGTCCAGCATCGTTCACAAAATGATACAAATCATGCCAATTTTTGTTTTCTTTATTTGCTTCATTAAACATTATTGCATGAACTGCAGACCATAAATCAGTTAAAGCTGCAGGACCACCATAGTGACAAGCTGCTCCGCCTAAAACAGCATTCATATCCATTAAAGCAATCAATGATCTGATAAAATTCGGCTGGCTAGCTGATAAATTTGAATCAATATTTAAAACTTTAGAATCAATTTTATTTTTGAGTAAAATTTTTTGATTAAATTGCGGAATTATATTTAAAGGTGTTGCTAATTTATTTTTAACTTGAAGTGGTTTGATTTGTGTCATATTTATTTTTTATGACAACTCAACTTTCAATTCAAGAAATTAGATCACTTCCTAAAATAGACCTGCATCGTCATCTCGATTGTTCCATGAGATGGAGCACTTTGCTTGAAATTGCTACAAATTTGAAATTGGATTTTCCAAAAAGCCCAAGCGCTCAACGAGAACATTTTTTAGTTCAAAAACCTATGAAAAATTTAGATCAAGTTTTATTTAAATTTCAAACCTCTCAAAAAGTTTTGAATTCAACAGAAATACTTGAGCGTTTAGCATTTGAAGCCTGTGAAGATGCTTTCAATGATGGTGTTCGCATTTTAGAACTTCGCTATGCACCCACTTATATAGCCGAGGGGAATTCACATTTATCTTTTGAAAAAATTCATTCATCTTTTTGCGAAGGAATTGCTCGAGCGAAGAAAAAAATGAATATAGCTGTCGGATTAATTTGTATTATTCAAAGAAATTTATCTTTAAAAGTAGCAAGCGATGTGACTGATTTTGCAATCGAAAATAAATCGACATTGATCGCTTTAGATCTTGCTGACCAAGAAGTCGGCTTTGAACCTCAACAATTCGCCCCCTTTTTTAATAAGGCTAAAAAAGCAGGGTTAAATATTACAATACACTCCGGCGAAACTCCTTCGCCGCTAGCTGAAAAATGGATGATGGATTCAATTGACCTTCTAGGCGCTCAAAGAATTGGGCACGGAGTCCAATCCATTCATTTTCCAAACTTGATTCAAAAACTAATTCAAGAAAATATCGTTTTAGAAATATGTCCCTATAGTAATTACTTAACTCAAGCTTTCAAGACATACCAAGAAAATCCAATCAAAAAATTGAAAGATTTTGGAGTCCAAGTCACTTTAAACTCAGACGATCCAGGAATGTTTGCTTCGACTTTAAGTGATGATTATTTAATTGCACAAAATGAATTGAACTTTACTAAAAATGATTTTAAAGACTGTCATAAAATAGCCTTTGAAAGTAGTTTTATTTCTTTATTAGAAAAACAAAATGCTTGGATTGATTCATGAGTTTTTATTCCGAAATAGAACCTTATAAAAAAGAATTCCTTAGTGTTTCTGACTTACACACACTTTACTTAGAACAATCTGGAAATTTAAATGGCCAAGCCGTAGTTGTTTTACACGGTGGCCCTGGTGGGGGTGTTTATCCAGATTTAAGACGGTTCTTTGACCCATCACACTACAGAATTATTATGTTTGATCAACGTGGCGCAGGGCTTTCAACTCCTGCTGCCGAGTTAAAAGAAAATACAACTTGGGACTTAGTTTCTGATATTGAAAAAATTCGTCTGCATCTGAACATTTCTTCTTGGATTGTTTTTGGCGGCAGCTGGGGTTCAACTTTGGCATTAGCTTACGCCGAAACTCATCCTGCTGTTGTTAAAGGTTTAATTCTGCGGGGAATTTTTCTGTGCAGACCCTCAGAAATTAATTGGTTTTATCAGCATGGGGCTTCAGAAATTTTTCCAGATTTTTGGGAAGATTATAAAAATCATATTCCTGCTGATGAACGAACTAACTTTGTTACAGCCTACTATAAAAGACTTATTGATTCGAATTATCATACACGCTTAAACGCTGCAAAAATTTGGAGTAAATGGGAGGGAAAAACGTCTCAACTTATAGTTCCACATGACGCTGGAAATAATTTTGAAGATGAAACCTTTGCCTTACAATTTGCACGCATTGAATGCCATTACTTTATAAACAATGCATTTTTCTCAACCAATAACTGGTTAATTGAAAATGTTAACCGCATTCGACACATCCCATGTAAAATCACTCAAGGTCGATATGATGTAGTTTGTCCAACACGTAGCGCCTGGGATTTGAAGCAAGCTTGGCCTGAAGCCGAGTTAAACATTATTCCAGATTCAGGACATTCTGCTTTAGAAAATAGCATAAAAATTGATTTAATTAATTCTTGCAATTTATTTAGACAATTATAGCTTTGCTCAGTGAATTAATTAGATATTTTTATAACAAATTCTTATGGCTTCTATTTCTATTATTAAATTGATACTGGTTCCAAAGTGGGTTCTATTGCATCCACTTCTAAATGATTAGAGGTTCAATGACCAGGAGATTTAAATGAAGCAAACATTGTCTATACAAAAATTAATCGCAACATGTTTAATGTTTTCTTTCTACGTCAGCTGCGCTCCAAAAAAATCAAATGAACTCAGTAATATTAACTTAGCTGAAGCTTCAGCCATTTTTGGTGGTCAAGACTCAACAATTAATTTTCAAAAAGAATCAGGTATTGTAGGTTTAGTGATCTTTATTGAATCAATACTCAATGGAGAAAGTACTTCGATATGTACTGGTACATTAATCGATCCACAAATTGTAATGACCGCTGCACATTGTGTAACGACAGGTAAAAATTCAAGAATAAGCCGAATAGCTGTAGTTTTTATTAACGATATGAATAAAATTACAAAAGCTGATGTCATATTCGCTTCTGTTATTGCTCCACACGAAGATTTTCTAAAAGATGTCAATTCTGATATCGAAAATGATCCAACGACTTGGAATGATATCGCTTTAATTAAATTAAAATCCCCTGCACTTCCTGGTTTTAAATTAGCAAAACTAGCGCAACCAAAAACGAATAATTTAAATAACAACGGAAATATTCCAAATACCTTGATGCTTGCTGGTTATGGAATAGCTACTCCAATAGTTAACAAAGAAGTGATTGATCCAACGACTGGCGAAACTGAAGTTGTTCCAGCAGAAGATCTTGAAAATTCATCAGGCGTTTTACGCCAAGTTTCTGGTATTACTGTGACTTCAGTTACTGCAGATCAAAAAGAAATTTTACTCCAACAATCTATGGCTAAAGGGGCTTGCCACGGAGACTCGGGTGGACCTGCATTTTTCAAACAAAGAAATCAATTAGTTCAAGTAGGAATCACAAGTCGTGGTACGAATAAAATTGGTAATTGTCATGAAGGTGCAATATACACAAATGTCATTGGACATCTTGATTGGATTAAGACGACTGCTGCAAAACTTCTTGCAACAAAGCCCTAATTTCGTTCGGATTATCAATCAGCAATCTATGCCCACCGAAAATCCTTTTATAATTTAAAAGGATTTTATTTTGTTCTAGTTCATTTGATAGACTTAAAAATTTCTGATCGAGTTCTCCATTGACCCAAGTTACTTTTTTTTCGTTTGATTTCAGCACGTCTCTTTTATCAAATTGTCGCCCTAGTGAGTAGATATTTAGTGCACTTACTAAGGATTCAATTAATAAATTTTCTAGATTACTGAAATTATTTTTTGATTCACTCAAAACGGGTTGTTGATTCCAGTCTTTCAAAAATTCATTCCAGGAATAATTATCACCAATTTTTTTTATTTTATCAGACCAAATTTCATCATTTTCAATACGCTTGTTTTTTTCATGATCTTCAATCAATCCAGGATGAGTAGAAATAAAAATCCAATGTTCAAATAAGTTTGGATATCTTGAAAGCAGCTCTAACCCAATTCGTCCTCCCAAAGAATATCCAATGAATATTTTGCGTTTGATTTCAGGTCGAAAGTAACTTTGAATGTCGTTATAAAATACATTTAAAGATAAAGACTTAAATTTTGGATCTGATAAGTAACTCGGAGTAACGACTAAATTTTCTTGAGTTAGCAATTGAGTTGATTGATTCCAGTCGGAACCAGTTCCTAAAAATCCATGTAAACCGTAGATTAAATTATTCACTTCGATTATTTTGACATGCTTGTTCCCAATCAAGCCAAAATTTTTGCGTCTGAATTGGATCTGGAGCAATTTCTATAATCGTGTTTTCTGAATTCAAATTTTCTAATTGCTGAAGATCAATATCAGAATTAATTTTTAAGTAATTCCAGTTCCACATTTCTGCCCAGGAAGAAAATTGAACATTTTGTGGATTTAAATATTTATCTTTAATATCAACTTGTTTAAACATACGATTAAAAATTTGTCCTCCTGAATTATTGATGATGACAATACGATACCCATTGTTAGCCTGAGATAATCCAAGAGCTGCTAAATCATAAAGTGTTGTCAAATCACCAACGACACACCACGAGTATTTAAATTGACGAGCCCAGCCTAAATAGGTGGAAATTTGACCATCAATGCCATTAGCACCTCGATTAGCAAAAACTGGCTGAGAAAGAAAATCTGTTGATTGTGACGTTGAAGAAAATAAATCCCATTCACGAATTGGAAGTGAATTTCCTATATAAATTGGATTTTGTTGGATGAGCTGTGACAACTGATTTATAAAACCAGGTTCAGACGATTTATATTCTAAAAGAAGATCTGACTTAGTTTTTTCTAATTTTATTCGGCGGCTATTCAATTCAGACATTTTTTTATATTGATTATTAATTTTTAATTTTTGCAGATCATTAATTTTTCCAGTTTGTGCAAATCTGGATAAACCTGTAAATTCAGTATCAGTAAAATTGAATACGTCTACGTGTTGCAATTTACTTTCTAAATCTCGCCAGACTCGATTCGTAGGAACTCCACCGATTCTGATCACTGATTTAAATCCATCGTTAAAAAATTGATCCATAAAAGCCTCAATAGAATTGATTTGAAAATCTTTAAGTGCTGAATGTCCAATAAGACCAGATTGAGCTTCTGCAATATGAAATATTTTTTTATTTTCAAGAAAATCAATGACTTGATCTTGTTGACTTCTATTAATTTTAGAAATGATAACCAATGGCAAATCAATTTCAAAAATACTGAGATTGTACTTAGCGACAAAAATTGACAGTTCAGTTGTGAAATCAATTTTTTTATTCATGACTGTCAAAGTATCAATTAAAGGTTCATCAAAACAAATATTAAAATGTATCGGTTTAGTGAATGAAAAATTTACTTTATGATTGGTTTCAAATACATCCCAATCGTAAAAACTTTCGACATAATTTTTAAAAATAAAGGATTGATCGATGGTTTGCGGAGACCCAGTTCCACGAAAACTTTTTGGTCGGTCAGCAGTAATAACTATGATCGGGATAGATTGATAATAAGACTCAATGACACAAGGTAGAAGCTCTGCAACAGCAGTTCCTGAAGTAGTAATGATGACTACTGGGGCTGATGTCGCTTGCGCTAATCCCATAGCATAAAAACCTGCAGATCTTTCCTCGAAATAGGACTTAATTTGAAATTGATTTTGATTTAATTGAGTCAAAAAAGGCAAATTTCTTGCACCAGCACAAACTATAATATCTTTAACATTAATCACTTTTAAAAAATTTAAAATCATTTGTGTCAAATCTGCATTACTCATGAATCAATCCTAGCATTTTTTTTACAGATTCTTGTTTGTGAATTATCTCTGTCCATTCTGTCATATAGTCGCTCTCTGATGTAATACCACAACCTGCATAAACATAAACTTCATTTTTATTCCACGATAAATTTCGAATAGCCACTATGACTTTCGATAAATCATTACTGATGAAGCCAAATGGCGCACCAAATTTTTTTCTGTTTTTTTGAATCGTAAACTTAGAAAATACATTCATTAAATAGGGGTCTCGGGGATAGGGCCCTAAGGCAGCAGTTGGATGTAAAAGCAAAATAGCTTTAATAAAATCATTATTATTTGCCATTTGAAATTGAAAGTTAGTTTGTAAGTGAAATAATTTTGGTAATTCTAAAACATGAGTAGGCTTTTGTGTTAAAGTCTTAAATACTTTTAATTGATTAAGAATATCATCGATGACAAATTGATGTTCCTGTCGAATTTTTTTATCTAAAAAATCAGGTTTTTGATCTACTTTTTTTAACCACGTTCCCGCTAAGGCCATGGTTTCAGCATATCCCTTAACTGGGCTCGATTGACATAGAATTTCAGGAGTTGAACCAATGAAGCCTGTGTTTGATTTCCAATACCCATAAATATGACCAGCTTGATTTTTAATTAATTGGCTCATCAGCTGTAAAAGTCTATTGCACACTTCACCCGTGCCGACTTGAAAAGAAATGGGTAATGCTTTAGCCAGCTTTTTTTCTTTAATTTGTTTTTGAATCCAATCAAATTGCTCTTGAAAGTTTTGCTTGTCTTGATGATCCCAAACGATATTAGTAATCCTGCTATATTGAATTCTGCTTATACAAATATCTAAAAGCTGATCCTGACTCATATCTACGACTAAAAAAGCTTGTTCATAGTTTAAAGGCTTATTTTGAGCGTCGCAGAATTGCCAAAAATCACAACTCACAATATAACAGTCAGAAGTTTTATTTGAAGCTGTACTTAAATCTGTATCCAAATTTGGGGTTCCATCAATTTTTTTAAACGGCCCAACAAAAAGGCGATATAAATCGCTATTAATCTGCATTATAGCGCCTTCGCACAAAAACCGATCGATATTATCTATAAAAAGTTGGTGATTTTTCAAAAAGTTTGTACTCTGCACAGCATATATGATAATTTGTACATCTCATAGAGCGCAATAAAATATATAAAATGATTGAGAACAGCATGATTGTAGAAATTGGAAAAATTAAAATTGGTGGTCCAGATTTTACAGTTATAGCCGGGCCATGTTCTATTGAATCTGAAAAGCAATTCCTAAGCACAGCTCAAGCTATTAAAAAATCTGGAGCATCCCTACTTCGCGGTGGTATCTGGAAAATGAGAACTTCTCCTGTTGCATTTCAAGGGTTGGGACAAGAAGCTTTTAGTATCATAAAAAAAGTAAAACAAGATACGGGGCTTTGTTTGATTTCTGAAATAACTGATATTAGACAAACTGAGCAAATTCACGAACTCGTTGATGCCTACCAAATTGGTGCTCGTAATATGCATAATTATTCTTTACTTAAGGATTTAGGTAAACAAAATAAGCCTGTCTTACTTAAAAGAAGCTTTGCTGCTTACATTGATGAATGGCTTAAATCTGCAGATTATATATTAAATGGTGGAAATGAAAAAGTGATTCTTTGCGAACGAGGTATCAGAACTTTTGAAACTGCCACGAGAAATACTTTAGATTTGAATGCCGTCGTCTATGCTAAAACTAAAACAAAGTTACCAATATTAGTTGATCCTTCACACGCTGTAGGAATTGCAAGTCTTGTCAGTCCTCTTTGTTACGCCGCTGCAGCCGCAGGAGCTGACGGACTGATTATAGAAGTTCATCCAAACCCGATTGAAGCGCTATCTGATGGACCTCAAGCCTTAAATTTTGAAAATTTTGATATTATGATGCGACAACTCGAAAAAGTTCTGAACGCATTTGATAAAAAATTGAATCTTGCATTATAAACTATGATCGAGGGCAATATGTCTGAATTGCAAAATACTCCTGATCCTGAAAAAATTCGAAAGATGTTTTCTAAAGTGGCGGCTAATTATGACAAAGGCAATTCTGTTCTGTCATTAGGAATTCACCATCTCTGGAGAAAAAAAGTGATTTCAATATCACAGCCTAAAAATGGAATGAAAATTTTAGACTGTGCTACTGGCACAGGCGATTTAGCCATAGAATTTAAAAAAAATGTGGGTCATACTGGCGAAGTTATTGGTACAGATTTTTGTGTCGAAATGATGTCTACGGCTCCTGATAAGGCTAAAAAAGAAAATTTAGAAATCAAATTTGAATTTGCAGATGTCACTGACTTAAAATATCAAACACAATATTTTGATATGACATCAATATCTTTCGGAATTAGAAACGTTTCTAATCCCATCAAAGCTCTTCAAGAAATGGCAAAAGTGACAAAAACTGGTGGAAAAATCGTTGTACTTGAATTCGGGCAAATGGATATTCCGATTATTTCAATCCTTTATAAATTTTATTCTGAAAAGATTCTTCCAAAAATTGGAGGCCTTGTTACAGGACAAGGGGAAGCTTACGATTACTTACAAAAATCCTCGGCTGCTTTTCCTTGTAAGGATGATTTTATTCAATTGATGAAAAAATCTGAGGTCTTTTCAAAAATGACTTATACTCCTGTCAGTTTTGGAATAGCCTACATATATATTGGAACTGTTAAGTAAAAAATTATTCCAAATCAAAATTTGGCATGCGCACTCGAGGCATAAAATTATCACTTTGCTCAAGTAGCGAAAGATGAGCTTGAGCCATGGCTTTTAAATTGGCTTCAAATTGCATTTTTATTTTTTTTAATTCTGTCACTTCGTTATAGGTTTTCTTTAATGAATCTCGTGCATCTTTAGTAATTATTTCTGCTTTTTGATCAGCTTCATTAATAATGATTTGCGCCTGGCGCTCGGCTTCTTCTTTTATAGTCTCACTAGCCTGAGTAGCCTGAGTCATTGTATTTTGAAGAAGCTGATCACGTTCTTTATAACGAATCAGATCTAATTCTTTATCTTTTAATGTTGATTTCAAATAGTTATTATCTTGAATAAGGGCTTCCATTTGCCCAGCTATTGCTAATAAATAATCTTCGACTTGATCAGGATCACATCCCATCATTTTACGATCAAAAACTTTAACTGCGATCTCTTTAGGAAAATATTTCATTTTTGTTCCTCCGTGAACTCGAATGATTTAAGTCATCACACTACATATGCTATCTTTAGTATAGGAAGTTTTTGCCGTGACTGAAAGGAATTCAGTTTTATTTTTTATGATTTAGGCTTAAGTCGGGATTTTAAATTTGTTTTTTTCGTGATTGATATTCTTCAGTTTGAGCCATGCGACCAGACGTTAGGCCGTAACTTTCTACTGCCTTTAGCTGGGTTAATGCTTTATCTACAGTGATTATATTCGATAATACATTTATATAAGCGCTTATTTTTTCGATCAATTCATAAGAATTTTCATACAGGGCTTCGTAGCGTACGAGTCCAATATTTTTTTCTTTCCACTGTTGAAAAAAACTTAAAGCCGTTTGCGACTGAGAATTATACATTGTATTTCGACACTCATGATCAGGTTTTATCCAATGGTGATGGCCAAACTGATCTTTCAATTGAACACGATGTTTTTCACAGGGTTTTCCACAGTCTTTAAAACTTGACCCTTGACTTAGAAAAGCTGCAAAAACACAATGCTCCATGTGAAAACTGGGCATCGATTGGTGAATTGTAACTTCACACCGATTTGCATTTGTATTCTGTAATAAATCAATAACTTGATTTGAATTTAAATCATAGGATAAACAAATATGGCTCAAGCCCTTAGCTAAAAAATATTCTGCCGTTCTATGATTAGAAATATTCAAACTGAAATCACCACGGATTTCTTTATGAAAAACATTAACATTTTTAAAATACTGAATGGCACCCAAATTTCGAGCCAAAATAAAATCTGGCTCTAAATTTTTGATAATTTTTAAATTATTGTACTCTTGTGGTTTTAATATACGCGTAGTCGCTATACCTACTTTGATATTTATATCTTTTAAGATTTTTAATGAATCCAAATAGTCACGCCCAAACTCAAAATCTAAAATTACTGAATCAATATAATTGAGATCAATAGTTTTATAGCTAGCAGCCTTACATATTGCTTCTACTTGTTTTCTTTCTCGAAGAAGTATAACTAACTTTGGTTCTACTTGTTGACCTAATTGAGATTTCACAGCAGGCTTATAATCAAAGCTTTCAGTGTTCCAACCATCTATAGTCGTCCCTTTTCTGACTTGGTCTAGCCATTCAGTCGCCTTTTGACGAAGTTGCTTAATTTCTTTATTTGGAATAAATAAATTTTCTATGGCCTGCCCAGAAAAATTTAAATTTTTTAAAAAATAAATTGTTCCACCTAAAGCATTGAGCTCATCTTTTACTAAATCTTTAGAAAGCCCTTTGTTAATCGCATTTTCTAGATTTTTTTCGGAAAAAAATTGTCTTGAATGAATTTTATCAGTGATTTCAAGTCTTAATGGCTGGCCTAATTCGAAATGCAGATTATATTCGATAGCTATTCGTTTATAATAATTTTTGTCCTGATACGACTTAATAATTTCTTTTTTCTGATTTTTAGCATGATTCAAATAGACGACAGCTTCTAGAAGATTTTTATCAACAACAAAATTATTTGCTAAAGTCACTACGACATTTTTTTTATTCAATAAATTGACCGAGAAAATATAACTGCCTTTTTCTAAATCTTGTTTAGTGTAAACTTTATTTTTTTCTGATTTAAAAACAAATAGTAACCCGTCGCCATTTTGCAAATCGCATTCAGTTTTTAGCTCAATGCAAGCAGTATTTTTAAGAATAGATTTTACAAACCCGATTTCATAGCCTCGATGCGAACTAAATGTTCCATTCACTAATTGTTGATGATCGACTCCATTAAGCCATCCAGAAAAAAAACCTCTTGAATATTCAATGGCCATTTTAGATTTAAATTTTTCAATATCAGTATTTTTTATTTCATTTTGAGCTAACGTTCGATCAATCACCTCACGATAAGACGACGCCACTGTAGCCACAAATTCTGGAGTTTTTAATCGTCCTTCAACTTTAAAACTAGTAACTCCGATTTTCATGAGTTCAGGAACTTCTGCAATTCCACACAAATCCTGCGGGGACACTAAATAATTTCGATCCACTAAATTCTTTTTTTCACCATCAACAATAAGATCATATGAAAAGCGACAACTTTGTGCACATTGACCGCGATTAGCAGATCGACCACCCAAAGTCTCAGAAGTAAAACACTGTCCAGAATAAGAAACACAAAGCGCACCATGAACAAAAACTTCTAGTTCTTTTGAAGTGGCTTGCTTAATCAGTTTAATTTCACTTAATGAATTTTCACGACCTAAAACAAATCGTTTAATATCTAGATCATCTAAAAAATGAATTGCTAAATCATTAGTAACTGTCATTTGCGTTGATCCATGAATGACTTGCTGGGGGTACATTTGACGAACGACTTGAGCTAATCCTAAATCTTGAATAATTAATACATCAGGCTTTAATGGCATTACTTGCTTCAAATCTTCAATGACAGAATTCATTTCATTTTCAAAAATTAATATATTAAATGCTAAATTAACTTTAACTCCGTAGTGATGGCAAACTTCAATAATTTCTTTAAGTTCTGATAACTCATGATCGTAACTACGACCACGAGCATTCCAACCAGGGAAACCAACAAATATGGCATCTGCCCCGTTATGAATAGCAGCTAAAGCCATATCTTTGTGGCCAACAGGTAGCAAAAGTTCGTGATGATTGTTTTGGACTGTGTTTTGATTTGTTATCACAGCTTGTTTATATAGTGCTAACTATCACTTTATGCAAATACTCTTTAGTTTCTTTGAGTATGGATTGAATTATGTTTTGATAATAAATTGTCAATTCAGAATCATTCAAAAGCTCAGTGGCTTGATTAAATTGATTGATCAGTAAAATTTCACGATTTGAATCTTCATAACTTATTTGATTGTATTTTTTATAATTCCAAATTTCTTGAGCCACTTTTTGACGTGCTATAAGTAATTTAAAGATTTGGCGATCGATTTCATCAATTTTTAAACGCATGTCGCCTACGTCTGTCATCGAATTACTTTTTCTTTTTTCTAAGCTGAATGTTAACAGGATTATTTTTTTTGATAGTGCTCTCTTTTTTTATAGTTGGCTGACCAATTATTTTAACTGTTTCTGTTGCTGGCTCAATTTTTTCACTAGCATCTGAACCCTTTATCTGTTGAATATATTCTTGCTTGATCGGTGTTACAGGCTTGAAGTACTCTTGATTCACACCGTCGTTGGTATCTAGCTGAAAATTTGGATCTACGACTATGGAATCATTCTTAGGGCGAGTCGATTTTTTTAAAATATTTGAATCTAAGTTAAATTTCCAACCAAAATCTAACCCAACTGTATAACCAAGTGCTGAATTAGATCCTAATAAATTATATCCAAAAATGAACTTCAGCAGTCCTTTTTCAGCAATTGGAAAATTAACAAGCGCTTCAGCAGTATGAATGTTTGGATTTACGGTGTTGTACTTAAAACTTCCTGCATTCACCTTACCAGTCAGCGATTCGCGGTAAAAAGCTTGATCTGTTTTTTCATCGTTTTTAATACTTAACTTTCCAGATAATTGAGCTCCTACTCCAAGATTTTCAAATCTGAATTCGCTACCAAGACTATACGTTGCTAAAGTGGATAAACCTTCACCACGAAAAATGATACCTGACTTTATAAAGCTATAAATATCACCTTCAAAATCTAAATTTAAGTTAAGCTCTGGATGAATTTCAGTTGCGCCGTCAGATGTAAGGACATCATCTGCTAAGACATCATTTTTTCTAAGAGGATGTTTATAACTGATTTGAACTAAAAATCGATACCACACATCACTTAATATTAAATAATCTGCTCCCAGATTAAAGTAATTCACAACTGAATTTTTACGATTAAAAAAAGTGTCGTTTGATTCTGCTTGAGCGATATTAAATGAACCATCAAAATTTAAACTAGAGCTTACATTGTAATTCATTTTAGGTTCAAAATTAATAACTTGATAAGTGCTTCCATTCAGTAAATTTTGCCTCTGTCCACTTGAATCAAAATTAGCATCAGTTTTAAAGTAATCTATTGCTAAGTTAACTCCAATTTGGCGTGGTTTAAACAAAATATAGTTTGAACTCGCTTGTACAAATTGAGAAATTTGCAAAATAAAAAAACAGATGAGTATTGGGGTTGTTTTCATAACATGTTTAGCTTATACAAGATGCAACCAACTGAGCAGAGGACTTAAGTCTTGAAAAAACAAATCTTTGTCATTTTTATTACAGTTTTTATTTATTTACTCGGTTTTGGTATGATTATTCCCGTTCTGCCAATTTTAAGCACTCACTATGGAGCAACTCCTTTTCAAGTTGGCTTACTGATGTCTGTTTTTTCGCTGATGCAATTTCTGTTTTCTCCTTTTTGGGGAAAGCTCAGCGACAAATTTGGAAGAAGACCTATTTTAATTTACTGTTTGTTAGGCGAAGCCATTTCGTATTTAATTTTAGCATCAGCAAAATCACTTGAAATGTTATTTGTAGCTCGTGTATTAACTGGTTTTTTTGGAGCTTCCATTTCTACAGCATCAGCTTATATGTCAGATATCACTACTGCTGAAAGTAGAACTAAAGGCATGGCACTGATTGGCGCAGCTTTTGGCTTAGGTTTTTTATTTGGCCCTGCCATTGGCGGAGGGCTTACAGTCTTAGCTAAAAACTTTACGACAGATCAATCTGTCATATTAACTTTTGCAGCTTATCCGGTTGCGATTTTATGCTTTTTAACTTTTATTTTTGCCTATTTCTTTTTAGAAGAATCTCGTCATAGAAAACCAATAGCTGAAAGCAAAAAAACCTTACAGCAATTTAAAAATATATTTAAATTTATGCACACACCAGTTTTGAGTCAGCTTATGTATTTGTTTGGAACCACAACCCTATCAATGGCTTTGATGGAAGCAACTCTTGTTTTATTCATGAAAGATCGATTCGACTGGGGCCTTAAAGAAGTCAGTTTTGGATTTGCATATATCGGCATTTGTATCGTCTTTACTCAAGGTTTTTTAGTCAGGAAATTAGTTCCAAAATTTGGAGAAAAGCACATTATTCGATTTGGTCTATTTTTTATGTTTATCGGCTTTTTATTAATCTGTTTTGCAAACTCTGTTGCAACTATGGCAGTTGCAATGACATTTTTATCTGTTGGAAATGCTTTTACTAATTCTTCGACTCTAGGCAGTATTTCACTTTTGTCATCCGACGACGACCAAGGAGTGATACTTGGAACTACGCAAAGTTTATCAGCCTTAGGTCGTGTGATAGGTCCTGCATTAGGCACACTCCTTTATGGATCTATCAGTCAAATCACGCCCTTTGCTTTGGCGTCTTTATTTATTTTAATAAATATTCTCATAATTTCGAAATATTTTCTTCAACTTCCAGTCTCAGGCAGAAAAAGCACTTCATCATAGGATTTTTTTTTGATATGTTATCTTAATCAACTTTGACGAAAGATAATATATATGAGTGATTCAAATTCTGAAAATCAACTGGATGATCGATATAACCCACAAATTGTTGAAGATAAAACCTATCAATATTGGGAAAAATCTGGCTATTTCAAAACTGAAAATAAATCAACTAAACCACCATTTTCGATCATTCTTCCGCCACCAAATGTGACTGGTTTTTTACATTTAGGACATGCGCTGGATCACACCATTCAAGATTTATTAATTCGCTGGAAACGTATGAGTGGCTTCAATGCTATGTGGCTTCCAGGAACTGATCACGCGGGCATCGCTACGCAAAGTGTGGTTGAAAAAGAACTTAAGAAAAAAAATATCACTCGTCATGAATTAGGCCGCGAAAAATTCGTTGAAGAAATTTGGAAATGGAAAGATGAATATGGCCACCGCATTTACAATCAAATGCGTCGTCTGGGCGATTCTTGCGACTGGGACCGGGCCACATTTACTCTTGATGAAGGAGTTTCAAAAGCTGTTCGAAAAGTTTTTGTTAATCTTTACAAAAAAAAATCGATTTATAAAGGACTTAAGTTGATAAACTGGAGTGGCCCGCTCGAGACAGCCATTTCTGATTTAGAAGTGGAACATAAACAAGTTAAAGGGACTCTTTATCATATAAATTATCCGATTGATGGTGCAAATGATTTTCTCACTGTGGCTACAACTCGGCCTGAAACTGTTCTGGGTGATACTGCTCTTTGTGTGCATCCAGAAGACGAACGTTATCTAAAATTAATTGGAAAAACTGTAACTGTTCCGTTGATTAATCGCAAAATTAAAATCATTGCCGATACTTATGTTGATCCAAGTTTTGGATCAGGTGTTGTTAAAATTACGCCCGCCCATGATTTTAATGATTATAAAATTGGACTTACACATAAATTGGAATTTATAAATATTCTTAATAAAAAATGTGAATTAAATGAAAATGCTGGCATTTATAATGGCCTTAAAGTCGCAGATGCTCGTAAAAAAGTTTGTGAGGATTTGAAAAAATTAGGTCTATTAATCAAAGAAGAACCTTATTCTCATTCAGTGGGACATTGTTCCCGCAGTGGCGCTGTTGTTGAGCCCTTTTTATCTGAACAGTGGTTTATGAAAATGAATGACATGGCCGAGCCCGCTAAACATGTTGTTGAATCAGGTACAATTCGGTTTGAACCTGAATCATGGTCAAAAGTTTATTTACATTGGATGAACATTATTGAAGATTGGTGCATATCACGCCAGCTCTGGTGGGGCCATCGAATTCCGGCATGGCATTGTGCTGATTGTGAAAAACACACAGTATCAGAAATTGACCCTTCAAAATGTGAGCACTGCGGTAATCTTAATATTAAACAAGAAGATGATGTTCTTGATACTTGGTTTAGTTCTGCACTTTGGCCATTTTCTACAATGGGATGGCCCGCGGAAGAAACCTCTTCAACGGATACACAGAATTCTTTTTATCCCACAAGTTACTTAGTAACAGGCCACGATATTATTTTCTTTTGGGTAGCTCGTATGATTTTAATGGGATTGGAATTTAAAAAAGATGTCCCGTTTAAAACAGTTTATATTCATGGTTTAGTTCGCGATAGCCAAGGACGCAAAATGTCGAAATCAACAGGTAATTCTGTTGATCCTATTGATATGATCGAAAAATACGGTGCCGATGCACTTCGTTTCAGTTTTTTAGCTCATTTATTTAGTGGTAAAGATTTTAAATTTAGTGAACAGCGCCTTGAAGGTTATCGCAATTTTATGAATAAAATTTGGAATGCTACACGATTTACTTTAACTAATCTGGCTGATTTTAAAATTCCAGTAGAAGGATTAAATAAATTACCAGATCCTCAAAAAATGAGTGTGTTTGATCAGTGGATAATTACTAAACTTTATGATTTAGAAAAGAAAACGGATGAAGCGCTTCACGCTGAAAAATTTTCTGAAGCTGCAGTTGCAATCTATCAGTTTGTATGGAATCAATTTTGCGATTGGTATATTGAATTTTCAAAACCAATAATGAATACTTCAAATTCTGAAGAAAAACAGACAACTCAGTTAGTAATGGCTCACGTACTGAACCGAATCGTACGATTGCTGCATCCTTTTTGTCCTTTCATAACAGAAGAAATTTATTCAAAATTACCTCTTAAAAATAAGGCCTGCATTATTGATGATTATCCAACTATTGTTAACGATAAAAATTTTCTTTCATTAGGAAATTCACAAATCGAAAATGAAGTTGATTTAATTATAGAAATTATAACATCAATTCGAAACATCAGAGGCGAATTAAGACTGAGTCCCGCATTGAAATTGAATATCCGTTTAATCACTAAAGACATTGATACAAAAAATATTTTAACTAAAAATAAAGACGTTTTAGCAATTATTGGTCGTACAGAACTCATTCAGATAGACTCAACAGAGGGAGATCTTACTAAGTGTGCTGTTAGTCAGATTAATGCAAAGAGCCACAAGGCAAAATTAATTATTCCTTTGAATGGCTTAGTTGATTTTAATGAAGAAATTAAACGTATTGAAAAAACAATTGAAAAAACTGTTAAAGACATCACGTTACTGAACAATAAGCTTTCCAATGAAAAATTTGTTCAAAATGCTGATGAAGATGTAATTGCTGAAGATCGTATTTTATTAGAGCAAGCCAAAGAGCAAATTATTGTGATGAATGAATCTTTGACTCGTTTGAAATAATTTCGAAATTCAGAATTATTTTAATCGCGGAGTACAAACAATACTTAGTAATTTTCCTTTTGCATCAGTGCTTTGATAAATTGCTGGTTGATAAATATCTTCATCTCGCAAAGTAAATTGGAGAAGCTGTTTTGATACATTTGACTTGTTACTTATTTCATATTTTAAAAGATATGACTCGGCCATTACATTAAAATACATTTTAACTGAAAACTGCTTAAACAAAATCGATGGGGCGTTTGCTTCTTGTTGAAAGTCAGCTAATTCAGTAGCGTCAACAAAATTGGATCCATTTGGACGGATTGTTTGACCATTATAATCAATTTTACATTGAATATGACTTTTAGCACTAGTTTCATTGCTTTGAGCATAAGCTAAAGTGGTTGCTAATAATGAAAAGACCATAAATATATTTTTCATAAAATTCTCCATTTGTTAAAATTTTTAAACTCAATTTATCATAATAAGAAAAAATTTTATAATTTAAAACTGGCTTTTAATTTTACCGAATAGTTTTTACAAAAAGCGAAAGTGTCCCATTTTAAAACAAAATAATGCTGTAACCCCTTAACATTTTTCGTCTTTTTAAATATTGGTGTTAGAATCCTAACACCTGAAATACAATATAACCCTTCTAACGCTGGGTCAGTTCTTGAAACAGAAAGATCACGGAGGCTTTATGAAAAATTTTATAAACAAAGCTTTAATTGTATCGTCATTATTAGTTTCAGCAACTGTATTAACAGGTTGCGGTGCTGGCAGCAGCAATAACTCTGCTAACAATAACAATAATAATGGTCAATACGTCGGACCTAACAATAATCAAAATCAAGCTTGTGGAAATGGATATTATTTTTATAATAACCAATGCTACCCAATCAATGGAAACGGACAATTCATCCCTCCTCAATATAATTACACTGATGGTTTTTATGCCGACAATTATTCACAAACTTCTGTTTTACGAGTAACGAATGCAACTCAGTTGAAACAATTTTTTAAATTTGCTATGGGAGTTTGTGATCGTGCAGCTTTTAATTACGGAACGGCTTCATGTGATTCATATGCAAATAGTTATATGGATATTATTATTCAATTTCCAAATGCGAATATAAGCTCAATGTTAGCCACTTTTATTGCACGACCAAGATTTAATCCTTATGGAAATTATTCTGCACAAATGCCTTCAGGCTGGGGTTTACTTGGTATAGCCGCAGGATATGTAACTGGAGTCACTCTTCCAGATCCAAAAGGATATTACGGAGCTCAAAGAAATCCTCTACAATTAGAAATGGCAGTTTCTGCAATAAATAATTCAACAGGATTTGAAGCTCGCGGTTACGGAGATTTTTGGACAGGCGCAAACACTACACTATTATCTATTCAAGTTCCTCAAGGCAAAGTGCAAGATAATCAGCTGAATTTTAATTTCAAAGTTGCTGGAAAAGAAGCTGCAGTTGGAACAATGTCACGATGCCGAACAATGAACTGTGGCCTGTAATTAGATATTGAAGTTTTCAAAATTTTATCTTAACTTTTTAAGATATGTCTCAAGAAATTAAATGCCCGCAATGCGGGTCTTTAACGTTTTACTCACAAGAAAATCCATTTCGTCCTTTCTGTAGCGACCGTTGTCGCTTGATTGATCTTGGCGATTGGGCCTCAGAAAAATATCGAATCGCACATAAAAATTCCGAACGCACTCATGATAATGAGTCAACTGCAGATGATGATTACTCTAGTGAACACGAAGATGAATCATCAAATTAAAATGAGTTTAGTTTTGTATAAACTTAAATTCTATTCTAACGCGCCAATGTCAAACTTTCTCAAGCCAGTATTGACGTTCGTCAGTTTTTGTATTGGAATATAAAAATAATTTAAAAACAAAAGTCTTCATAAATGAAGACTCAATTTAATCCTTCACAAATGAAGGCCTTACAAGGAGCATGCACCATGAATAAAGCGCAATTAATCGATAAGATTGCATCTGAAACAAAATTTTCTAAAACACAATGCGAAAACGTTATTGATTGTTTTATTTCTAACGTTAAGAAAAACGTTAAAAAAGGTGACGATGTTAAATTAGTTGGTTTTGGTACTTTTACTAAAGCTAAGCGTAAAGCTCGCATGGGTCGCAACCCACAAACTGGAAAAGCAATCAAAATCGCTGCAGCATGGACTCCAAAGTTTCGCGCTGGTGCAGAATTTAAAACTTTAGTTAAATAATTTTAATAATTATTTTCTAAATACAAAAGGCTTACTTGAAAAAGTAGGCCTTTTTTTATTTAATACAGGAATGAATAAAATAAAAAAAATTGGTGTCTATACAAGTGGTGGTGATGCTCCAGGAATGAATGCAGCAATTCGTGCTGTAGTCAGAACTGCTGCAGCAAATTCAATCGAAACTATTGGAATCCATCAAGGCTACATTGGAATGATTGAAAACAAAATGAGCCCTTTACAGCTTCGGGATATGGCGAACATTATTCAACGTGGTGGCACAATATTAAAAACTGGGCGTTCTCTTGAATTTATGAAACCTGAATTTCGCGAACAAGCAGCAAAACATTTAAAAAATTCTGGCATTGAAGGGTTAGTTTGTATTGGTGGTGATGGATCATTTCGTGGGGCACAAGCTTTACAAAGTGAACATCAGATACCAATCATTGGAATACCAGGAACAATTGATAATGATGTCTACGGCACTGAAGATACGATTGGATTTGATACTGCACTTAATACTGCTTTAGGTGCCATAGATAAAATTCGTGATACAGCAGACAGTCATGATCGAATATTTATTGTAGAAGTGATGGGACGCAGTTCAGGATTTATTGCAACTCATGTTGGTGTCGCTGGAGGAGCCGAGGAAATTTTAACGGCTGAAAATATTATTCCAATGAATAAAATAATTGATAGCCTTAAAGAGTCTCGCGCTAAGGGAAAAACAAGTAGTATTCTTATAACTGCTGAAGGTCAAAAACCAGGCAGGGCCTATGACTTAGCTGACGCAATTCGTTCAAAATCAAACTTAGATGCAAAAGTTTGTATTCTTGGCCATCAGCAACGAGGCGGAAGCCCAACTGCTCATGATCGCATACTGGCTTCACAACTAGGATCTGCAGCTGTTCATGGTTTGCTTCAAGGCAAATCAAATTTAATGATTGGAATGCAGTCAAATAAAATTGTTGAGGTCAGCTTAGATATTGTTACAAAAAATAATAAACAAAGTGATAATAGCTTGATTAATCTGGCTAAAATGCTATCTGTTTAGTCTGAAAATATTGAAATATTAAAAGGAGTTTTAAATGAAAAAGTTTTCATCTTTAATCTTAGTTGTAGTGGCATTTTTTGCGTTCACATCATGTACAAAAAAAGCAAACGAGAATGAAATTTTATTAGGATCATACAGTTCAAATACTGGAGCTACTGGTTCTTTTGGAGTTTTACAAAAACAAGGAATCGAAATGGCCGTTGAAGAAGTGAATGCAAAAGGTGGCATAAACGGCAAAAAAATAAAAATGATAAACTATGATAACAAGTCTGAAAATGATGAAACACTTGCTGTTGTAAATCGATTAGTCAGTCAGGACAACGTTCTCGCGATCATTGGAGAAACAACTTCTGGCAAATCAAAAATTGGAGCTCAAATTGCTCAGGCAAATAAAGTAGCGATGTTGACTCCATCTGCGACTAATCCGGACGTAACAAAAGTTGGAAATTATATTTTCCGCGCTTGTTTTATTGATCCATTTCAAGGGTTAGTAATGGCAAAATTTACAACTGAGAATCTAAAATTTAAAAAAGCAGCTATCTTGCGTGACGTAAAAAGTGATTATTCAGTCGGATTATCTGACGTCTTTGCAAACGAATTTAAAAAAATGGGTGGAGAAATTTTAACAGACGTTTCTTATCAAGAAGGTGATATTGATTTTAAATCACAGCTCACTGCGATCAAAACTAAAAAGCCAGATGTTATTTTTGTTCCAGGTTATTACAACGAAGTTGCTCTAATAGCTAAGCAACTTAAAGAACTGGGTATGACACAAATATTATTAGGTGGTGATGGATGGTCTTCACCAAAGCTTTATGAAATCGCAAAAGAAGCAATGACTGGCCATTATTTTTCTAATCATTACACAACTGAATCAACTGATCCAAAAACAGTTGAGTTCGTAAAAAACTATAAAGCTAAGCACAATGAAGATCCTGATGTTATGGCGGCCCTAGGTTACGATGCAGTTTATATGATGGTTGAAGCTATCAAAAACACTAAAGAAGTGACTCGCGAAACAATTCGCGAAGAATTATCAAAACTTAAAGACTTCGCTGGAGTAACTGGAAAATCATCAATGGATAGCAATCGTGATGCAGTTAAAAGTGCCGTTGTTGTTAAAGTTGTTGGTCCTGATTATAAATTTGTTACAAGCGTTAATCCGTAGTCTTAATTTAATTCATGCAAGAATTTTTACAGCATTCACTTAATGGCCTGAGCATGGGAAGTATCTATGCTTTGGTTGCATTAGGCTACACGATGGTTTACGGCATTTTACAAATGATCAATTTTGCGCACTCAGAAATTTACATGCTGGGCGCTTTCGCTGTTTATTACTGCGCACGATGGATGGGTTTAACAACACCATCAGTTCTTAATTTTTCTATTGGCCTAGCGGCTGCAATTATTTTTTGTGGCCTTATTGGAATGCTTGTCGAACGCTTTGCTTACAAACCTCTTCGTAACAGTGAAAAGTTAAATGTTCTGATCACTGCAATCGGAGTCAGTATTTTATTTCAGTTCGGTGGACAAATTATTTTTGGAGCAGATCCAAAAAGCTTTCCAGACTTAATCGAAAATGTAGAGCTTTTTACTCTCGCAGGAATTCGCTTCAACTTAGTCGATGGACTCATTTACGGAGTCACATTGACTTCATTATTAGTTTTAAATTATTTAGTTAATTTCACCCAAAAAGGACGCGCAATGCGTGCTGTTAGCACTAAACCAGAAGCAGCAAAACTAATGGGTATCAATATCGATTCAGTCATTTCATTTACTTTTATTCTTGGATCAATACTAGCTGGCATTGCAGCTTTTTTAGTAGCGACTAAATACCCCAAAATAGATCCTATGATGGGTGCAAGAATTGGAATGAGTGCTTTTGTGGCCGCAGTTTTTGGTGGAATCGGAAATTTACCTGGAGCCGTTCTTGGTGGATACTTACTTGGCCTTGGCGAGTATTATCTTATTGGATACGGAGCAAGTACTTACCGAGAAGCTTTATCCTTTTCTATTTTAATTTTTATTTTACTCATTAAACCAAATGGATTACTTGGTAAGACGTCGAAAGAAAAAATCTAATGCCATACAAAAATAAAATCATTTTTATTACTTCAGTTGTTGCATTAGGAACACTTATTGAGTTTTTTTTAAATTCCTACATTCAAGCTTTAGCTATCAGTTTTTTAATCAACTCCATCATGGCAATGAGTCTGAATTTTATAACAGGTGTCGCTAATCAATTTTCTTTGGGTGCAGCAGGTTTTATTGCGCTTGGTGCTTATACCTCAGCGGTATTAACAAAAGAACTTTTTAATGATCAATGGTATTTTATACCTTTAACAGCTGTTATTGGCGGATTGGTCTCAGCTGCAGCAGGGTATCTTGTTTCATTGCCTTCATTTAAATTAAAGGGTGATTATTTAGCTATAGTCACTTTAGGTTTTGCAGAAATTGTGCGTGTTACTTTTTTAAATTGGGATCGTGTTGGTGGCCCGCGTGGTTATAATGCTATCGTCAAATGGCCCAATTTTCCCATCGCATATTTCTTCACTGTTACTGCGGTGATTATTACTTTATTTGTTTTGTATTCGTTAAAAATTTCATGGTTCGGACGAAATCTATGGGCTTTAAATGAAGATGAAATTGCAGCAGAGGTCATGGGAACTCCAGTAGCAAAAAATAAAAGAACTGCTTTTTTAATCTCAAGTTTTTTTGCAGGCCTTGCTGGCGGTTTTTATTCTCATAATATGGGATATATCAGCCCAGGTTCTTTCGGCTTTTTGCTTTCTGTACAAGTTCTAATTATTACAGTTCTAGGCGGCTTAGGTTCAATTTCTGGTTCAATTATAGCTTCTGTCATCTTAACAGCGTTGCCTGAAATGTTACGCAGTCTGCCCACAGGTGGAATTGATTTAAGAATGATTGTATTTCCAATATTACTTATTTTAATGATGATTGTTCGACCTCAAGGATTATTTGGAAAAAAAGAAATTTGGGAAATTTTTAAAAAAAGAAGTCATAATTTATGAATTCAGAAATAAAAAAATCTATCTTATCGATTAAAAATATCAACTTAAGTTTTGGTGGAATTAAAGCTGTTCAAGATGTGACGTTTGATATTTATGAAAATGAATTACTGGGCTTAATAGGTCCGAATGGCGCTGGTAAAACAACAGTTTTTAATATTATCTCAGGATTTTATACTGCAGATTCTGGATCTATCGATTTAAATCAAAAAAGTTTATTAAACTTAAAGCCAGACCAAGTGAATAAATCTGGCATTGCTAGAACTTTTCAAAATATTCGACTTTTTGGGAATTTAAGCGTTGTAGAAAATGTTATTTTTGCCTTGCAACAAAAAATAAACATAAGCTGGTTTCATAGCTTATTTCGAACTGAAAAATATTTAGACCTTGAAAAAAGTTTACGGATTAAAGCCATTGATTTATTAAAAATATTTTCTTTGGATCAGTTCGCAGACAACGAATCAAAAAGTTTACCTTATGGCTTACAAAGAAAACTAGAAATCGTACGTGCTTTAGCTAGCGATCCAAAATTACTAATTTTGGATGAACCTGCTGCGGGAATGAATCACTCAGAAACTGATGATTTAAAAAAATTAATCCTTTTTATTAAAAAAGAATTTAAACTGACAGTTTTATTGATTGAACATGATATGAAGCTTGTCATGTCACTTTGCGATCGTATTGTTGTTCTTAATCGCGGAGAAAAGATTGCCGAAGGCTTACCAAGCGAAATTAAGGCTAACGCTCAAGTGATTGAAGCCTACTTAGGAAAACGAAATTCATGAAATCAATCAAACCACAAAACATACAAGTTAAAAATTTATCTGTAAATTATGGAAATATCAAAGCCATAAAATCCGTGAATTTTGATTTTAAAACCTCTGAAATTACCACACTTATAGGCAGTAATGGCGCTGGTAAAACAACGACATTAAAAGCCTTGATGGGCCTACTGCCATCAACTGGTTCGGTTATATTAAATAACCAACCTATTGAAAAATGGAGTGTGGATCAGAGAATTATTAATAAAATAACTTTATGCCCTGAGGGGCGTGGGATTTTTCCAAATTTGACTGTTTATGACAATCTAATGTTAGGCGCTTATTTAAATAAAAACAAATCTGAAATCAAAAAACTTCTAGAAGAACAGCTTACTTTTTTTCCCAAATTAGCTGAAAGAATAAAACAAATTGCAGGAACATTGTCTGGTGGAGAACAGCAAATGCTGGCTATTTCGCGAGCCCTTATGAGTGAACCTGAGTTTTTGTTATTAGATGAACCTTCTTTAGGATTAGCTCCAGTAATTATTGATCAAATTTTTTCAAAGTTTATTGAATTAAAAAAACAAGGACTCGGACTTTTAGTCGTTGAACAAAATGCCATTTTAGCTTTAGAACTTTCTGATCGTGCTTACGTACTTGAAACCGGTGAAATTACACTATCAGGATCAGGCGCCGAATTATTGAATGACTCACGAGTCATCGACGCCTACTTAAGTTAAGATTTTTTCTAAGGGCACGTTATAGTTCTCATTGATTGATGCTCTTGAGATAAACGGTTGTAGTTACCATTAGAAATTAAATGCAATAATTCATTCGCCACAAATTTGATATACACCATTGAGCCATTGACATAGTAACTAGTGTTGCCACTAGATTTTAATTGATCTTCATTTTCTTTTCTATCAGCATTAACGGTACAACCGCCTTTTTCCATATTAATACTGACGATTCCATTCACACCGTGTCTGTTACCGAAGAATTTGATATCAAGCGGTTGAGCATTAAAACGTCGACCTTGATATAGACCATCGTCATATGGTAAAATTTCATATATTGTACGATCAGGATAAGTCATTATAGCATTAGCCATAACAGCCACATTTTTGTCTCGGCTCATAGCATTATCAGTTCCTGGGCCTAATGTTACCCCATCTGAACTTCTTCTAAGTTTAAATTTAAAACTATTGTTGTTATACCAATCAACATGAAGAATTGCCAAGCTCATATCTAAAGGACAAATATTAAAATTTACAAACTTACTATCTGGCACGCAACCTGAAGTGGCACCACCAAAACCTATGTTATCAACTAAAATTCCTGGTTTGTTAATTAATGATCCATCTATATCAATTAATACTGAGGCACCACTTGAACAATTCTCAAAAATACTTGCTAACTGTTTTGGTTGGTCACCAAAAAATTTTAAACCTTTGACTATATTTGAAAACTTACCTGCTCCGCCTACTCCATCAAACTTGAACAAGCGTGCATTATAAAAATAAGTGTTTTCTAACTCAAACGGACCATCATAAAGATTAATAGCATGCATACCAAAAGGGCTGCCACGCTTGCTTTCAGCAATAATTGAGTTTCTGAGTAACTGATGATGTCCCACAAAAAATGGATTTTGATTATCCACTGCAATATTTTCTTCAAAAATTGCAGTTTGGCCGCGAAAATACATCGCATTGTAATTTCGATATGAAATCATTTTTCTAAAAACAGGAATTTGCGAAGGTGAATAATGCGAGAGTCCTGTTTTTAAGTCTTTTTTATTATTTCCGTTATTTGTGACGTTTCCGTTTTCACGTTCACCGTCCCATGTATGTCCTAAAAAGCAACTGTGTGCTATATTTCCGTTATAGGAAAGGGTATTTATTTGAAAAATATTTCTTGAATCTTTTTCAAAAGAATTCCAAAAACCTGTACCGATACAACCTGCTGCTATATTATCATCGACTTCATTGTCAGGATTACTTATCCAAAAATTTGCAACTGAAGAAAATCGATCATTTTGTTTTCCTCCAAAACCGTTATCAGGGTTAGATTGGGGGCTATCTGAAATTAATAAAACCTTACTGGCATGTGGAAAATACGATCCAATTACAACATTGCGTTTAATTTTATTTTTTATTTCATCGCCATCTTCTAGAAAAATTCCGTGACCACGAAAATTATAACAAATGTTATCTTCAACGACTGTTGAATTTGTTTTATGGACTGTAATACAACGTTGAAAACTATGATGGATTGAAGAATTTCTAATATACTGTCCAGCAACGGCATTTCCAACTAAATGCCAGTGAAAAGGGTAGCGTCCCATCAAACCCGCTTGTCCCATTTTATAAAATTCAACTCCATCAATAAATGCACTACCTTAATCGTGTACCATCACATGGCCTCCGGGATCTGATATTTCTTGCTCGGGACTTAACAGTCCGCGTGGATCAAATGGTTGTATTTTTATATTTCTTGATAAGTTGATTAGTTCGTTACTCATGTCCAATGTATAATTATTTTTTGAGCCTTGATACAATTCAATAAAATTACCATAATATTTATTTTTTAATGACGATTCTAAAGTAATTGTATTTCCACGAATTGACTTAATCCTTACACTTTCATGAGCTATTCTTTTTTCTTCTTGATAATCACCACCGATTGGCGAAAAAGCGATTTCATTACCAACAGACCAGTTTGTTATAGGATAGCTTTCGATATTAACTTTAATTGATGTGTCCCCTGGATTCACATCTTGAGCTAATCGACTCATTTTAGCCTTGTTGACTGATGTTAATTGCAAAACTGATCCAGCACCAGCTACGACGATAGCTCTGAAATAAACTGTGCGTGTACTTTCTGCTTTAAATTCATCATCTGTGTAGTCACGACCTAATTTTATTCTTGTTTTTTCCTGCAATTCTAATCCAGTTATTGGTTTATTATTATTTTCTTTAAGTAAAATATTTAGTTTTTCAGAATAAGGTGATTCAAAAGTGCCACAAATAAATTTACCTGAAACAAAAATTGTTTCTACTTTAATTTCATAATTTTTATTATCAACGCAATATAAATTACCTTGAATCTGCAACATACCAGCATCAATATTTTTATCTAAAAAAAAGTTTTTACCTTGTGGCAAAAAAATTTGTCCGTTGACAGGCGCAACACTTGAAACTGCGGTGCAGGGAACTGGACAATTTTTTGGGGCATCTGAACTTCCTTGAGGGCCTGCAGGTACAGTACCATGTGGTCGATTTGAACTAAAATTAATAGAACCAAGTTTTGAACTTGATTGCAATTTCATACAATTTCGAAATGAAAAAACAACCTATAAATGTGCTAAAAATATAAAGCAAATGAATCTTTTTTTTATTCATGAATTTCCCCACACTATACTTTCGGCCTAATTTAAAAAAAACTTAAACAAAATACGCTTTAAATTTCTAGCAATTCGTCTATAAGTGATACTAGTGTTTCAATACGCGATCAGAATTACTGCCATTTTAATTAATATGTCTTATAATTAGAATAGAACTCGAGGCTTATTTGAAAAAACTTAGTTTATTTTTATTACTAACAATGCTGTGCTTAAAAACATTTGCTCAAGTTTTGAGTTTTGATCATCCTGAAGGAGGCTTTTTTAATTATTTAACATATTCTTCAAAAGGTTCAACAAAAGTTAATCTAAATAAGCTTCTTGGTCATCAAACTTTGTTATTTTTTGGATTTACGAATTGCAAAAGTGTTTGTCCATTAACACTCAATACATTAAAATCTGCTTATAATTCGTTAAGTGCAGAAAAGCAAAAAACAACTAAAATACTTTTTATTTCTGTAGATACGGAG
>JAYUJM010000011.1:0-1264 GCA_043765175.1 Pseudobdellovibrionaceae bacterium
TTGAACCTACCCCGATTTGATGGACATGAGATTAAGCGGCTGTTAATTGTTGTAATTCATAATCTACCGGCGACATATAATCAAGTGAAGAATGAAGTCTTTGCCGGTTGTACCAGACTTCAATAAATTCAAATATCGCAGCTTTTGCTTCAACATGAGTTTTAAATTTTCTCCGATAAACTAATTCGTTTTTTAAAGTTTTGAAAAAAGTTTCAACAAAAGCGTTGTCATAACAGTTTCCCTTTCTAGACATGCTTGCTGTGATGTGGTGAGCCGCTAATTTCATCGTATAGTCTTCAGACGCGTACTGACTGCCACGATCAGTGTGTGCTGTTAAATCAACTGCAGACTCAATGCCTTGTCGCTGCAACGACATATTCAACGAACCAATAACAAGATCTGCAGTCATATTTTTATCCATGGAAAATCCAACAACTTTTCTAGTAAATAAATCTAAAAATATTGATAAAAACAACCAGCCTTCATCAGTATCTATATACGTGATGTCGCCACCCCAGAACTGATTAGGTTTTGTCACTTGCACGGCATGATCTTTAGTTTTAAAAATGCGCTCTGCTATCGGTAATTTGTGATCGGAATCAGTGGTTGTTACTTTAAATTTTTTCTTCCCAACACCTTCGATATTATTTAACTTCATCAGTCGGTGAACTCTGTTTTTTCCAACTGAAATTTTTTCAGATTTTAGCTTGTTAAATATTCGCGGCAGTCCATAACTTTCACGACTATCTTCCCAAATTTTTTTAATCTGCTCTGCTAGTTTCTCATTTGCTAGTTTACGACTCGATAGCGGTCGTTCTAACCACGCATAATATCCACTCTGACTCACCTTTAAAGCGGAACAACAAGTAGAAATATCCCGTTGTTCAATCGATAATTCTCGGACCATCTGGTACTTTATTTCAGATGGTCCTGCGAGAAAAAAGCGGCAGCTCGTTTTAAAATATAATTTACGTTTTTTAACTCTTCATTTTCTTTTTTAAGACGCTTGATTTCAGCTGACTCTGGATTTACTTCAGCTGCTTTATCAGTATCTTTCTTTAAAACAAACTTAAACTTGGCTTTCCAAGAATGTAGCTGTGTATCTTTAATTCCCAACTGTCGCGCTGCTGCTGCATATGAACCCAATTGATTCACTAGCTCAAGTGCTTGTAGTTTGAACTCGTTTGTATACTTCTTTTTCATGTGGACCCCTTATTTGGTGGTTATACCACAGAATCTTCTGTCCATCAAATCGGGGTAGGTT
>JAYUJM010000012.1:0-53285 GCA_043765175.1 Pseudobdellovibrionaceae bacterium
TCTTTTAAGTAATGGTTTAACCAATTTTTATAATTGTGGCTATGGCATTGGCTACAATTATAAAAATTGGTTAAACCATTACTTAAAAGATACTTAACAGCAATAGTATGAATATCTGCTAAATCTTCAACATGAATATAATCACGAACTCCTGTGCCATCTGTGGTTTTATAATCATTTCCAAATACTTGAATCTGATTTTTTTTGCCACAGGCCACTTCACTGGCAATTTTTATCAAGTGGGTCGCATTCTTTGATTTTTGTCCATTTGAACTGTCAAGCGCAGCTCCTGCGACATTGAAATATCTTAAACAGACTGAGCGAATTCCTGTTTCAATTTCAGTATCACGCAACAGCTGTTCGCACATTAACTTAGAAAATCCGTAGGGATTAATCGGAGAGGGCCTTGTGTTTTCTGCTATTAATCCACTGGAAACTTGATCTCCGTAAACAGCGGCTGTTGATGAAAAAACTATTGATTCAACAGAAGAATTTTTGCAGGCCTTAACTAAACTTAAAACACCACCAAAATTATTATTATAATAGTCAATTGGCTTGACTATAGATTCAGGCACAACAAGCTTAGCTGCAAAATGCACAACAGATTTGATACTATATTGTAATAAAGTTTCTTTAAGCAATTCTAAATCTAAAACATCACCTTGAACAAAATGAGCTCTGTTATCGACAGAGTCTTGAAACCCAGTTGATAAATTGTCATAGACAACAACTAGATAACCTTCATCTAAAAGCTTTCGAACGGTATGCGAACCAATATATCCCGCACCACCAGTTACTAAAATATTCATATTTGATTAAACTCTAAATTTTTAATACGCATTTTTATTTATAAATCCTTTTAAAAAAGTAAGAAACAAAATTTTGAAATCAAAAAAAACTGACCAGTTACGAATATAAAATAAATCATATTCTACTCGTGTTGAAATTGAAGTATCACCACGTAAGCCATTAACTTGAGCCCAGCCAGTAATGCCACTTTTCATTTTATGCCTAAGCATGTAAGCAGGAATTTCAGATCGAAATTGTTCGACATAAAAGGGCTGCTCTGGCCTTGGCCCGACAAGGCTCATGTTTCCAATTAAAACATTTATTAATTGTGGAAGCTCATCTAAAGAAGTTCTACGTATAAAATGCCCAAATTTGGTTTTTCGCGGATCATTTTCAGTAGTCCATCCTTCATTACCTTGCGGAGCTAAATCCGTACGCATGGATCTAAATTTATACATATAAAATTCAATCCCATTCAAGCCGACTCGTTTTTGTTTAAAAAATACTGGCCCTGAAGAAGTCAATTTTACTAAAACAGCTAAAAATATTAATAATGGACTCAGTATAATTAATCCAAATAATGATCCAAAAAAATCAATAACTCTTTTAATAAATAAAAAACCGTCATTTAGATGATCTAAGGAATTAATCACAAAAAGCGGAGTCGATTTAATGTAATTAACACTTGCACCTAAAAGTCGAAAATTTGCATCAGGTAAAATATAGACTTGACCTATAAAATCTTGCACCGAGGACTCAATACCAACTTTAACTTGATTATAATAATCTGAAGTAAAAATTAACGTATCATAAGAGGCTTCTAAAATATTTTTTTGTATTTCATTTAACGACATTTCTTTGTAAATCTGATTTGTGCTATTAGGTGCTTTATCTAATCCAAGCCATCCAATGATGTTATTTTTATTAAGCAACTTTTGATGTTCTTTAAAAAAAGAATGGCCTTCAGTTGGATTTAAAATAACTAAAATATTTTTTCGATATACGAACCGATTACTTTTTAAAAGATAATAAATGGTTGTCGCTAATATCTGTAAAACAAATACTGTCACTAAAACAATTCTAGAAATTTTTTGATCTGAAAAAAAATACAAGCCTATAATCAAATAAAAAAAACTAAAACCTGCTCTTTTAAGTAAATCACTGACAATCGCCATTAAATCTAAAAGGTTAAAATTAAACTGCGTTTTATATTTAAAAAAGCATATCGAATAAATAAATAAATGTGTCACAATTAAAACAAAAAAAGATTCGGGCTTAATTGCATACCCTTCAAAATATTCAAATCTGAAGTAGTAAGCAACAATCCATACGATTGAAATAATGACTAGCTCAACATACAAACTATAGAATTGTTTTGGCTGATTTATCTTAAGATTTGCTAATTTTTTAATCGGCTGTAACTTGACTTCATTCACTAACAAAAACTAACATAGCCAAAAGTGGATGTAAAACCTAAAAATATCTTATTTATTTCTGCAAGATCTGATTTATCAGGTGGTCCGGTGCATTTAAACGAAATTCTTTTGCACCTAAAAGGCAAGCCTGAATTTAATGTATTCGTTGCAGCACCTGAGAATGAACATTTCAGTGAGGGTTGGAAAAATCTGACTTCTGGTTTTTTTAAACTCGATACACGATCATTCAGCATCATTAAACTGTTCAAGCTTAAGAAATTTATCAAACAAAATAAAGTCACACTTATTCATTCACACGGCCGAGGAGCTGGTATTTATTCAAGATTACTTAAAACTACATCGCTAAAAATTATTCATACTTATCATGGAATTCACATGGTTAATTCTGTTACAGGTATAGTTAAATACTTAGTCGATTTAATATTACAGATAACAACAGATAAGCTTATTTTTGTTGCTGAATCTGAAAAAAATAAAGCAAAAAGTTTATATCTTGCATTGAAAGACAATGTTGTTATTAAAAATGGAATTAAATTAATTAAGAAAATTCCAAAATCAGAGAGAAATTCAAAAATTACAATTGGTGTTACAGCACGAGATGATTTTCAAAAAGGGCTAGATATTTTATTTCGTAATATGAATATTTTTAAACAAAAAAATCCTAATTTAGAGTTTATATTATTGATTGCTGGTGCTGCTGAAATACCAAAATATAAAAAAGATTATATTCATTTTTTAGGGCATACAAATAACACTAAATTTTTTAATGAAATTGACTTTTTTATATCCTGCTCTAGATGGGAAGGATTACCACTTGCAGTTCTTGAAGCAATGTCGGCAAAAATACCCTGCTTGCTGTCAAATGTAGTCGGGCATGATTATTTCATTTGTAGCAACACAGCGCTATCATTTCAACTTGATAACACAGAGCAGTTTTGTGAAATGTTGCATTCCCTTATAACACAAAACCAAGATTTTCGCATTAATATCGCCTATAATTTAGTTTTTGATGAGCATCAAACAAAAAAAATGTGCTTAAAACTGCTTAGTTTATATAATAAAGAGGTCTAAAATGAATAAGAAAATTTATATAAATATTAAAAATTGTGTTTTAAAATTATCATTTTTGATCGGTTTTTCTATTATTGAATTTTATATATAATAATTGATTAAAACGTAATTAATGATAAGGAAATTGAAATCTTCCCAAAACTATTAAGACCTTTTGTTATTTAATGTATTTATGCGATACAATTCCAGATGAATTCAAAATAATGAGTATTCATTATATCAAGGACAACTAATGATAGCACTTACTAAGATATCAATTAAATTTAAAAGCATGATAACAAGTAACAGTAAAACTTTTATTTTTTTTATTTCAAGTTTATTAATTTATACTTTTTATGCAAATCTTCTGAGGTATTCACCTGATTTTAATGATGAAACCGAAAAACTAATAGCAATTCTAATGATTAAATCTGGGGGCCGACTTTACAATAACGTATTTTCACACCATGGACCTATAATATTTATTCTTGAACATTTTTTTTATACAATTGGTGCGCGTAGCATCCCAGCGCTAAGGATTGTACCTATTTTGATTTCATATTTGTCTATTTTAGCAATATTAACCAGTCCCGCATTGAAATCAATGTCAGCACGTTTTATTTCAGCGGGTTCATTTTGCATAGGGTTGCTTATGCTTCAAACGATCTATCCTTTTAGTTTAAGTCTGTATCAAAATTTTGCTGGTCATTTTCTTTTTTGCGCAGCTGCTTTATGGATATTTCCATTCTTGCTAGGGGTACCTTTTTCACGTAGTGCATCTTTTTTTGGAGGACTGGCGACTGGTCTTGCTTTTTTTACTGGGTATCCTTACATTTGCACAATTTTTTTTCTTTCATGTATTATTATATTCAAAGCGATTATTAATAAAAAACAATTTAATTTTGAAGTGCAAAGTATTTACTATGCATTCAGTGGCGCACTTCTCATATTAACAATTGTTGCTTTGTGGCTCCTACTTTATGGCGATATTAAAGGTTACTTTGTCTATCATTTTTATTTCAATCAGATTGTTTACACTCAGTTTGCAGACTTCGAACCTTTTACTATATTTATACTTATAATTCCATTTATTAACTTCATTTATACTTATAAATATTTTCAAAATGACTGGTTATGGCTTGCTTGCTTTATTTTCTCGTTAGTACCCTTATATACTACTTTGTTATTTCAATATGTTCCAAAATTAAGCACCACAAAAAAAATGTCTAGCAATGCGGTGCTATTTGTTTTATGCATGCTAAGCATTATGTACGCCAACCCACGCTCTTCGATAGGATTTCAAGCTACAACTATGGTTATCTATTTGCTGGGATTCATAGCGTTAATTTTCGGATTAAGCTTTGAACAAAAAGTAAAATTTCCTAAGCAGTGGTTTCTTTCGATTTTAATAATTTTAACAGTTAATATTAGTTTTATAGCTGCTCAATTTTTGACGGTTACACATTTATACGATAGTAATCCATTAAAATATTATAAGCTTAAAACCAATAGCTTAAAGATTTCAAATGAATATGATTTTAAATTTATTCGAGAAATAGTTAGACCCGATGAAAAGATTTTAGCATTACCACTAGTTCCATCATTTTATATTCAAACAGACCGTTTGCCAGCATCTGGCAACTATTACTTTCTTCCATGGCAAAATCGATATTCAGAGCAGACTTTATGGAACTATAAAATAGACATATGTGCAGATATAAAAAATAATAAGCCCAAAGTTATTTTTTTAGATAGCCGAACTAAAATTTGGAACATAAATCCTGAAACATACTTAAAATGCATAATAGACGAATTAAATACTAAATATTTAAGAACTTCTATAAAAGAAGATCTTTGGATTCGTGCAGATGCTACGGCACAAAACCCCAAGGCACTAGCCGCTGCATTGATACCAAAAGACTTCGATGTAATTTGGCTACCTAAGGATTTACAATTACTTTTACTTGAAGCAAAAAAATAAGTTTTTCCTTAGGGTGTTATTTTATTATTAAGTAGCGACTTTATTATTTTTTCTGAAATTTTACGTCCCTCACGAATAGCGTAGTTTGTTCCACGGTCTTCTGGATATATTTGAGCCATTGTTGTAATAAATGCATTCCGATAAGGGGTTGTTTCACTTGGCACATACTCAGAATATTTGCGCTCTGTTACTGCTTGTGCATAACGGGTTCTCCAGACTTTGTAATCAATTACCCAGTCTATTCGAAACTCTGGAAACATTTTCTTCAAATATGGAATAGCATATTCAAAATAAGCTTGATCATCATATTTCCAAGTTGTATCGTCAGCAGCCATATAACGTGATAAATATACGATATGACTACCTTGATAGTTTGATTGATCATCTAGATTTGTATGTTCGATTACTCCGACAAATGGAAAGCCTGGATCGTTTACATTCAACCAATAAATGCCAGACAGACTGTGCTTAAGCTGCAAAACTAAACAAGCATTTCCCAAATACTTAACTTTCCTAAGATCATTAAGCCAAACATTGTTTTCTAAACAAGAATTTGATTTTGAAAAAATATCTGCGATTAGTGAAAAGGCTGGTGTTAATAAAACCTGAGATCCTGAAACAAGACCTCGCGCTGTCTGAAGGCCAGTTACTAAATTATCATTAGTGACAGCGTATAAAACTGGTGAATTAAAAATAACTTCGCCGCCTAAAGTTTTAATAGCATCAACCATTGCATAACTAAGCTTACTGAAGCCACCACGAAAATAGGCCAATTGCTCTTGTCCTTTCTTGTTTCTAGTGCCGCCACGCAACACCAGTTTTTTCCAAAACCAAACAGCAGTTATATCCTCAGCATGTGATGAAAATTTAGCGTTAATTAATGGCTCCCATACTACTTTATAAACATTCTTTCCACATATAGGCTCGAGCCACTCTCGTATCGAAAGATGCTCAATTTTTTTCCAGTTGCGAATCAATCGAGCTTGAAAAACAAGCAAGCCTAAGCGGATGCGATCAATAAAAGAAAGAGCCCTGAATTTCAAAAGATCCATAGGTGTGGAGAGTTTCCAAAATTGATTATTAAAGAACATTCCCGTTTTAGAAGGCAAATAAAGCACATTTTCTTCTAAACCTAGTTCTTTTATTAAACCAGGAACATATAAATCATTTGTAAACCAGTGATGATAAAATTTTTCAATGCGTGCACCATTTTTGAAGTCGAAGGTTCCAGCTAAGCCACCTGGCTCAGCCTCTGATTCGAGGACACAAACCTTCAAGCCTGCTTTAGAAATTTCTAAAGCAGCTGTTAGACCCGTGAAGCCTGCACCAACAATAACAACATCATATTTTTTTTTCATTTTTATACCCTTAATAAACTACAAAGCATAATTTTAATTTTATGTTAATAGTTGCAAAACGTCAAACCATGCTTTAATTTTATCCAAATGTCACAAAAGTATTTAAATGTCTAAACATAAAGAAAAAGTTTTAATCTCAGTAATTGTCCCTTGTTATAATGATGAGAGCATAATTCTTTTAACGCATAAACAGATTATCGCTACTTTGGGAAATAATGAAAATTATGATTTAGAAATTATTTATATCGATGATGGAAGTAAAGATAATACATCTGGCATTTTAAGCCAACTTGCTTTGAACGACAACAGAATTACTTTTGTTAAGTTGTCTCGAAATTTTGGCCAACAGGCGGCTATAACAGCTGGACTACTTATAGCAAAAGGCAATGCCGTTGCTACTATGGATTCTGACCTTCAAGACCCACCAATTGTACTTTTGGAAATGATTAAAAAGTGGAGTGAAGGGTTTGATGTGGTTTACGGAATACGTATGAACCGAAAAGAATCTTTTTTAAAAAAATTCTGCTATTCTGCCTTTTACTTTGTACTTAGAAAAATGGCTGATATTAAAATACCGCCCGATAGTGGTGACTTTTCAGTCATCGATCGTAAAATAGTTGATATCATGAATGCTTTACCCGAGCGAAATCGTTTTGTTCGTGGCTTGCGTGCCTGGTGTGGATTTAAACAATATGGATACCCTTACGATCGTGATGCACGCATAGCTGGTGAAAGTTTTTACTCTATGAGTAAAATGATTAAATTAGCTCTAGATGGTTTTTTTAATTTTTCTGTGCGGCCCTTAACTTTAATTACTTTACTCGGCATATCAGCCGCTACGTTTTCATTTCTTCTGCTTATTTTATTTTTTACTCAACGTGTTTTTGGATTTCAAATGTTTGGATACACTTCCTCTAGCGTACCTGGATTTGCAAGTGTGATTCTTTCCATTTTATTTTTTAGTGGTGTACAGTTAATTTCAATTGGGATACTTGGCGAGTATATAGGTCGAATTTACGAAGAAGTTAAAGCACGGCCAGGTTATATTATGGAAGAAAAACACTATAGTAGCTACCATTTACGTCAAACCCATCATATCTAAAAAATCATTTAGAAATATTGCAATTAATTTTAAATTTCAGCTAGTTTGCAAAGTACTTTAGAAATTCAAAAAAAATAACTGCAAAAATAGATATTATTTAAAGTATAGAAAAAATTTTTAGCCGAAGGGATGAGTTCTTTTAATTTAAAAAATTTTGAAACATATAAAAATCTTTTAGCTATTAAAATATATATGCTGTAATCACCCTAGTATTGATTTAGCATGGTTACCTGCTCAGCATTTGTTTCAGTTCTGAAAATCCTTGCGTCCATTGGCAACACATTATTTGAATTTACTGTCCTTGCCTTAAAATTCTAACGACCACAACCTTGAATATTATTTATTTTCATTATTTTTTGATCTCTGTTTTTTTTGATACTAATGCCGTCAGTTTTTAATTTCTCATGCAGCCGTGGTAATTCTTAAATTTTACGAATCGCTTCCCAGTGCCGCTTAGCCAGTGCTGAGAGCCACTCAGTTTCGCCTGCACGCTTTGAAATTGGTCAAATTAGCAAAGAATGATAACAATCACTGTAGATACTTAATCAATTGATTTCTTTCACTGCAGCTCCTCAACAGTTGGTAGCCAAAGGTACAGAACTAAATTTAATGCGGTAACTAAATGCTAACGAAGTATTTGATTCACATGTAGTAAAAGTTAAAAATGCATATCCATTTTATAATCTAAATTATAAAGCAAAACTAACTAACATTGTAAATCATTTAGAAAATGGTAATGATATTAATTGCTTAGGCAGAACTGGTATTTTTAAATACAATAACTCTGATGGGTCAATAGAAATGGCTATGGAGCTTTCTGATCAGCTGAGTAATTTAAACAATAATGCTGATGGTCTGCTAAATTACAATTTCAAGCATATTTCTTATTAAAAATATTTTACAATCATAATGAATCTTTATTTCGTTGTGGCTTGTTAATTTTCCACAATTAATTTATAATTATATCCAATGAATATTTATGAATTTATGTGTCTACATAGAAAATTTTTAGTTTACAATTTAATCTTAAGAAATTTAAAAATACGATACAGAAAATCCTTCTTTGGCATGTTGTGGACTGTGTTAATACCTGCTGGCTCAGCCAGTATTTATTATTTAGTTTTTGAGTTTGTACTTAAAGTAAAAATAGATAATTATTTATTGCTTATTTTAGGCGGACTTATACCATGGACCTTTTTTTCCTCTTCCCTCTCTTCAAGTTTAGAAGTTATTGTAGCTAATTATGGCTTACTTAATAAAGTACCACTTCCCCCAAACAGCCTTACTATTGCAGAAATCTTAACCCATTTTTTAAACTTTGCACTTAGTTTACCAATAATCGCAATAACTTTTATATTTTATCAAAAAATTCCAACAGTTTATTTAATTCAATTTGTACCACTAACACTACTACTTTTAATTATTACTTACTCAATAGGTCTTATATTTGGCTTAATTTATGCTTTTTTTAGAGATTTTAGATATTTATTTCAGCTTATTCTTCAGTTTTGGTTTTATTTAACACCAGTAATGTACACGCAATCAATGATTCCTGAAAAATTTCAAGTATTTTTGCATTTAAATCCTGTAGCGATGATATTTATTGGATTTCAAAAATCACTTGTTTTCGATAAATGGCTAACACCTTTTGAGTGGCTATCAATTACTTCGTGGACATTATTTGCATTTTTTACTGCAAAATATCAATTTCAAAAACATTCTAAAAGAATTGTTGAGATACTATAATGTCATTAATTTTAGAATTTTCAGATTTAACCAAATCTTTTGAAAAAACGAACGAAAGACCTTTAACTATAAAAGAATTACTTATTAATTTGATCACCTTCAATTTTATAAAAAATCAGCAGGATCAAAAAGTTAGCACTGTTTTAAGTGACTTTAATCTAAGAGTTTACAAAAATGATTTCGTTGGTATTATGGGCAGAAATGGAGTAGGAAAAAGTACGCTTCTAAAGTTAATTAGCCAAATTTATACCCCGACTAGTGGTTCGGCTAAATCGTATGGTAGCATAGTACCTTTACTAGAGCTGGGCGCAGGATTCGCACCTGAATTAAATGGTTATGAAAATATTTACCTTAATAGCTCTATTTTAGGATTCGAAAAAAAAGAAATTGATTTATTATTTGACAGTATTGTAAATTTTTCAGAACTAGGTGATCATCTTGAAAGACCAGTAAGAAATTTTTCTAGTGGAATGTTAGTTAGACTCGGTTTTTCAATTGCTGCACATCTAAATGCAGATATTTTACTTTTTGATGAGATTCTTGCAGTAGGCGATGCAGGCTTTCAAAAAAAATGTGTAGATAAAATAATGGATTTGCACAAAAAAGGTAAAACTATAATTTTAGTAACACATTCACCTGAACAAGTAGAATCTTACTGTAACCGATGCGTAATAATAGACGCTGGAAAAATAATTTTTGATGGTGATGTTAACAATGGTGCTGATACTTACAGAAAACTTTTTTAAAAAAGTATTGTTAAAATTTTTCCAAGTGAATTAGCTAAATATGATTTAGAGATTGAAAAATTACCTTTTAACATATGTCGTAAAGATAAAAACAAAAAACCTAATCCTAAATCATATTTTTTAAAAAAAACAAAATGATCTATTTTGCTTAATTCCTTTAAGTTATTTATAACTAAAAATCTTTCATTTGATTGAATGTATACTTTTCTTAACTGAAAAATAATTTTTTTTCTATTTTTGATATGAAAAAAATGTTTATAATTTGAAATCCCAACAACATTTTCCGTGTGTTGACGATATGAAAATAATGGCTCTGAAATATAAAAAATTTGACTGTTTATTGATGCTACTGCTGCGAACCAATGATCATGAAAATCAAACGAATCTGAAATTACTGAGTACTTTTTATATAACTCAGAACGAATCATCATAGATGCACCTGTTACAATATTTTTAACAAGTATCTGATTTACATTAAATAAATGAGGTAATCTTTTTTCAATTTGCCAGCCTGTTACTGGAATTTTTTGAATCATCCGAATTTTTTCTTTACCTTTATTATCATCTAATATGTGCATGTCGCTGTGTACTAATAGTGCATTAGAATTACCCTTAAACAAGTCTAACTTTTTTTGTAGTTTATCTGGATACCAAATATCATCTTGATCACTAAAAGCTAAAAATTTAATATTTTTGTGTTTTTCCAATAATGTGTAACACGCAAATTCAAAGTTTTTTTTATGACCAAGTCTTGTTTTATTTTTCAAAAAAACAAATCTTGGATCACTTCTAATTTTATAAAATACAGTTTGCTTGTTAAACTCATCGTAGCCTGCATCAAAAGTCACAACACATACCCACGATTTATATGATTGATTCTGAATACTCAACAGCTGTTTATTAAAATTAGAAAAATTAGGATTATAAGCAGCTAATGCAATTCCAACCATAATATTTTTTAAATAAAAAATTACTTATTTAAAGTGCTCCAATCATAAGTTACTTTAACGCCAGGCTTACTTGTTACGCTTTGACACCAATCAAGATTTTGTAAATACCACACAACTGTATCTTTCAAGCCTACTTCAAAAGTAGAAAATTGCCTTTTGTAACCTAATTTAGCCTGAGCTTTTGAATCATCTATAGCGTATCTAAAGTCATGGCCTGGACGATCTTTTACAAAGTTAATTAATCCCTCATACTTTTCGCCATTTTTTCTCGGCTTTAAATCATCAAGAATTAAACAAATCTCTTTAACTACATGAAGATTCGTTCTTTCAGAATTGCCGCCAAAACAATAGGTTTCGCCAACGGCTCCAAATTCTAATGCTTTCATGATGCCGTTTGCATGATCTTTGACATGTATCCAATCTCTGATATTATCGCCTGCACCGTAAACTGGTAATTTTTTCTCTTGCAAAGCAGTTAAAATTATATGTGGTATTAGTTTTTCAGGGAACTGTTTAGATCCATAGTTATTAGAACAATTTGTAGTTATAACAGGAAGATTATAAGTATGGAACCATGCTCGAACAAGCAAATCTGAAGCAGCTTTCGACGCTGAGTATGGCGAATTTGGTTGATATGGAGTTTCTTCTGTAAATTTACCTGTCGTTCCTAGTGAGCCAAATACTTCATCAGTTGAAACATGTAAAAATTTAAAGTCCATTTTTTTATCTAATTTTAAATTTTCAAAATAGCTTTTTGCCGCGTTTAATAATCTAAACGTACCAACAATGTTTGTATTAATAAAATCTTCTGGCCCATGAATTGATTTATCAACATGTGATTCTGCTGCAAAGTGCGTAATTATATCAACAGAATTCTCATTTAAAATTTTCAGAAAAAAATCCTGATCTAAAATGTTGCCCATTATAAATTTAAATTTAGAATTAGTAGCAAAATTATCAATATTTTGAATATTACCAGCATACGTTAACGCATCATATGCAATAACATTATGACCTTCGGATAACGCAATTTCAGTAAAATTGCTGCCAATAAATCCTGCTGCCCCAGTTACCAGTATTGTTTTATTCTTCATTGAATAAAAATATAATTTTTAAAGCAAGACTTGTAAAGAACAACATTATTTCTTAAAATCAGCGCGCCACATTATTAACTACTCTTCGAGAATCTTTTTTAGGTACTCACCATAACTACTTTTGTTATACTTATCAGCACATTTTAACAATTGATTCTTATCTATAAATCCTTCAAGGTATGCAATTTCCTCTGGACAAGAAATTTTTAAACCTTGCCTTGATTCGATAGTCTGCACAAACAAACTTGCACTTAATAATGAATCAAATGTACCAGTATCTAACCAAGCGTAGCCACGACCCATTAATGATACATTGAGTTCTTTGTTGTTTAAATATATTTTATTTAAATCTGTAATTTCTAACTCACCACGCGCTGAAGGCTTTAAGTTTTTTGCATATTCAACTACTTTATTATCATAAAAATACAACCCAGTTACTGCCCAACTTGATTTTGGATTTTTAGGTTTTTCTTCAATAGATATTGCTACATTATTTTGATCGAACTCAACTACGCCATATCTTTCAGGGTCGTTAACTCTGTAGCCAAATACAGAAGCACCTTTAGTATTTAAATTTGCTTCTTTTAAAATATCCTTTAAATTTGGACCATGAAATAAATTATCACCTAGAATTAAGCATACCGAATCGGTTCCAATAAATTTTTCTCCTATAATAAATGCTTGTGCTATTCCCTCTGGCTTTGCTTGAACTTCATATGATAATTCTAACCCCAGCTGATTGCCGTTCCCAAGCAGTGCTTCGATTAAAGGAAGATCTCTTGGTGTGCTTATTATTAAAATTTCTTTTATGCCTGCACTCATCAAGGTTGCTAATGGGTAATGTATAACAGGTTTGTCGTAAACTGGTAAAAGTTGCTTGCTTATAGTATCCGTCAATGGCGCAAGTCGTGTTCCGCTTCCTCCAGCAAGTAGTATTCCTTTTCGCTTCATGCATACCCCATTCATTTGATTATATTTAATTTAAACATTTTTTGTAATAAATTGAAAAACTTTTTCTATTTCAGAATCCCATGTATTTTTTGATGTAGATTCAATACCGCCCTCTCGAATTTTAGCTCTTAGGTTTATATCGTTAATTAAAGTGTTTAGATTATTAAAAACTGCACTTGGTGTAGGTTCTGATAACAAACTATTAATATTATCTTTACAATACCATTCAGACTGAGGTCCGTTGTTGGTAACAACAGGGCATCCACAAGCCATTAGCTCTAATGGCAAATAGGATAAATTTGTTCCAGAAAATGCTAACCCAATATCGCATGATCTATATAAATCACCTGTTTTAGCCAATGGCAAATTTCCCATTAAAGTACACTTAAAATTAGGCGACTCAATGCCATTCAGTCCTGCTATAATAATTTCAACAGCAGGATGTTTTTCTGAGACAAGTTTTAATACAGCAATACCTAATTCAAATGCCCGCCTTTCTGTTGAAGGCCTGCCGTAGAAGAATAATTTTTTTACTTCTGATCTCATTTCCTTATTTGGATAAAATATATTTCGATCTGTTGCAAAAATATAATTTGTAGCTATATTGCCGTATGACTCGTATATTGAACGCAACCAAGTTCCGCCCGTAATACCTTTAAACCCAAATTGATAACTCAGGTTTGCTTGCATAGCCTTGGTTCCACCTGCATAAAAAAGGGATTCATAGTCTTGCATGAAATAAAACTTTTCACGAGCTGCATTAAAGGATTTAACAAAATATGCAGATTGCCAAGTTGTGGCTATTGCCACATCACAACTTGGTAAAAGTTTAGAATCAACTATTACTTGTATTTTACAATCAGGAATTGCTGTCCTAAGGTCATTTTCTAAAAAAGCTCCATTAATATGTCTTCTGTTTTGATAAATAAAAATGATATTTTCTACATTTTTATTTTTCTGAATATGATGTGCAAATCTAAACAATGTATAATGACCGCCACCCCACACATTTGACCAGTCTGGCACAAACCAAATAATTCTTTTTAAATTAGTTTTTGCACTATTTTCAAGACTTAATTTTTCATTGTTATCTAAACAATCAAAATCATGAACAGAGTTAATCATTTCATAGTAATTAACTCCAACAATTTGGTCACTACGCATAGGAATTAATGAAAACATTTTAGGATATATTTTAAATAGTCCAAATATAAAAGGCTGTACTACTGACTTTGATCTTATTATTAAACTAAAAAACTTATAAACATTTCCAATATTAAATTTCAATCTACCACTCCATCAAATATTCATCCAGGGCTTCTTCCCAAGAAACAGTTTTAAATTCAGCAAAATTATTTTTAATAGTTACACTTTTTATTGCCTCTGAACTAGGTCTTGGCGCTGAAAGTGGAAAATCAACAGACAAACAAGGGTCCACTTTAATATTCTTATTTTTATTCTGTTGCGAAAGTTTTTTTGCAACATCAAATCTTGAGCAAGGCGTTTCTGATGAAACATGATATGTGCCATATTTTTTTGAATTGATTACTAAAAAAATTAAATCTGCTAATCGTTTTGCATAAGTTAAAGATCCAAATTTATCAGCTACTGCTTTTAGCTCAGTTTTACCTTCAGAGATTTGTTTTAATATTTTTCCTACGAATTTTTTATCTAAATCTGGACCACCACCAATCATCCAGCCTGCTCGTAAAATATAATGTTTATTTGTATTTTGCTTAATATACTCTTCTGCGCGCAATTTAGACTTTCCATAATAATTCATTGGGTTCGGACTATCTAGCTCGTTGAAGCTATATTGTGCAACTTTTCCAAAAACATTGGAAGTCGATATATACACAAGTTCTAATCCATATTTACTGCATATCTCAGAAATTTTTTTGGTACTATAACTATTGACAATATAAGCGTGCTCAGGATTGCGCTCACACAAATCTACATCAGTTTCAGCTGCTAAGTGAATAACATGAGTTATTTTTTTTTCTAGAACAAGCGACTCAAATTTTTCTACGTTTTGCAAATCAAATTCTACTCTGCTTGGACAAAAAGCCTCAAGCTCAAGTTCTTTAATTTTCTTCTTAACGTAATTTCCAACCATACCGCCGGAGCCTGTAATAAATAACATATCTACCTTTCAAACCATTAATAAAATAATGGCTTTAATTTATAATCTTTGAAGCTTTGTAATTTTTTATCTTTATCGGATACTATTGGATTTTCATGTGGCCATTCAATTTTCAATTCTGAATCATCATAAAAAATGCCACCATCACCAGAGCTTGAAAATAAGTTATCGACTTTATATACAACTTCAGCATTTTCATTCCCAACAACACAAAAACCGTGAGCAAATCCACCAGGAATCCAAACTGTTTTATCATTTTCATCTGATAACTCAACTGAATCCCATTCTCCAAAAGTTTTTGAATTGGCTCTTAAATCAACAAAAATATCTAAAATCTTACCCCGTATAACGCTGACTAGTTTTCCTTGAGCTGGATTAGTTTGGTAATGAAGTCCTCTAATCACACCTGGAACTGAACTCGAATGATTATCTTGCACAAAATCCACATTAAATCCTAATTTGCTTAAAATATCTTTGTTGTATCTCTCAATAAAAAAACCTCGTGAATCTTTAAATTTTTTTAATTGCATTATTTTTATACCATCAAATTTATGATTTTCTATCATAATAACCTCACAATCCAACGGGTATTATAATCATCTTATGCAAACTAGAGTCAATAAAATTGACTCATAATTGTTATGACTTTACTCTTCTGAATAGGGAAGTACATATGAAATCTGCAATTTTACATGACTGGCTTGTTGGATTTCGAGGCGGCGAACGAGTATTAGACGCTATTTGTGAATTACTACCCGATAGCCCTTTATATACCTTAATCTATAACCCGAAAACCACATCTGATATTATTGAAAATCGAAAAATTGTAACCTCATTCTTAAATAAATTACCTAACATCTATTCAAATTATAGAAACTATCTGCCACTATTTCCATATGCGACTGAACAAATAAAAATTGATTCTGATACGGAATTTATTTTCTCATCATCTCATTGCACTATTAAGGGGATTAAAAAAAACTTACCTGAAACAAAGCATGTTTGTTATATTCATAGCCCAATGAGATATATGTATGATCAATACGATAATTATTTTGGCCCTCATGCGCCATTACATGTTCAATTAGGAGCAAAAATATTTAGAAATTACCTTACAAATTGGGATATTAGGTCCAATACTAATGTTGATCATTTTATAGCTAACTCGAATTTTGTTAAAAAAAGAATTGAAAATTTTTATAAAAGGGACTGCTCTGTTATTTATCCATTTGTTGATTTAAATGACTTTAGCAACATTCCCGAAACAACAGTCAAAGCGGATTACTATTTGATGGTAACGGCTTTTGCCCCGAATAAACGGGTTGATTTAGCTATTGAAACTTTCAATGATTTGAATCAACAGCTTATTATTATTGGATCAGGCCAAAATGAAGCTGTTCTAAAAAATAAGGCTAAAAAAAATATTAGATTCTTAGGCAATTTAGATCGACATTCAGTTATTCAATATATGTCAAAAGCAAAAGGCTTTATTTTCCCAGGAGTAGAAGATTTCGGCATTACCCCGCTTGAAAGTTTAGCGGCTAAGACTCCGGTTATAGCCTTTAAAGCAGGAGGAGTTCTTGAAACGCTCAACGAATCAAATTCAATTTTTTTTAATGAGCCAACAAGTGATTCACTCAAAAACGCAATTCTTGAATTCGAAAAAATGACCTTTAAACATGATTCGCTGATCGATAGTGTGCAAAAATTTTCTCGTGAAAATTTTCAATCAAATATAAAAAATACAATGGCACATTTCGGATATAAAAAATGAAACTTCTTACGCCTTTTTATTTTTATTCAATGCAATTATCACAATCATTAATTGATGTTTTAATGGCAATAATAGGTTTAATTGCCATTTTCTTCATTCACAAAAATAAAAATTTTAAACATTTTTTTTTAAAATTTAAGACACTTCATCTTTTACTAGGTCTTTATTTTTTGATCTGTTGTTTTAGTTTAGTTTTTAGTCCATTTAACAACATTCACTTTTCTGAATTGCTAGGTCTAAAATGGATTTTTGAATTTATATTACTAACTTATTTTTTGACTCAGATACAATTAGACAATGTCCATTTAAAACAGATATTAAAAGTAACATCTTTTATTTCTTTATTAGCTATTTTTATTTACTTTTACGGTGGCATTCCATTCATAACAACTTCTGCAGAACGATCTTTAAATCTATTAGACACATTCAATTGGCGCGCAAAAGGATTGTTGAATAGCGCAATCGCTGCTGCACATTCGATATCGCTTTTATTTTGTATTTTAGTAGCTTATTTTATATTTACAATTCAAATTGAAACTAATCATTTACGACGTTTTTTAGTTTTTTTTCAACTATTGATCATTAATATTTTTATTTTATTTACATACACAAGGGGTGTTTGGATTTCTCTTGGATGTACGCTTTTATGCTCGCTTTTTATAATAAAATCTAAAAAATTTAATTATTTTTCTTTAGCATTTATTTCATTGAATTTTATTTTATTCAGTCTTTCAGATAACTTAAAAAATAGGGTTTTTAAAAGTTTTATGAATTTTTACTCTGGCGACCAAGAAAGACTTTATCTGTGGAAATCATATTTATTAATGTTTGCAGACTATCCCCTTCTTGGCGTTGGTTATGAAAATGCTCGTCTTCATTTACGCACCTACTATGATCGACTGAGTTTGCCTATCAATCAGTTTGAATCTCATGCTCATAATAACTATATTAATTTGCTAGCTAATATCGGTAGTTTTGGATTTGTCTGTTATATTATTTTATTTTCTTATATTTTAAGAATAAGTTATTTGTATGTAAAAAATGAAATGGATCTTGAAAAAAAATATCTAGCTTTAGGATTACTTTTAGCCCAAATTTGCTTTCACTTTAATTCATTAACAGAAGCAAATTTCACAATATCAAAAAATCGATCGCTTTTTTTATTAGTTTGTAGTTTGTCTTTATCACTTATTTATTTAAAAAATTTATCGGCTGAAAAAACTGAATCTAAGTAATTAAACCCGTCCATAATCATCATCATATCGAACTATATCATCTTCACCGAAGTAACTACCGACTTGAACTTCGACAAATTCAACATCAGTACTTGTTCGATTTATAATACGATGCTTAGACCCCATAGGAATAAATATGTGTTCGCCTGTTTTTTTTAAAATTTCTTGATCATTTAACACAACAACGGCTTCACCTTTGACAATAATCCAATGTTCAGCCCTTTTTGAATGCGATTGATAAGATATTTTTTGCCCAGCAGAGACCTGTATGATTTTTGATTTAAAATGCTTTTCATCTCGCAAAATTTCAAATGTGCCCCATGGACGGTGTTCAAATAAATGTTCGCTGATAATTTCAGGATTCATTGATCCGATTTTTTGAACGAGTTCTTTTACTTTTTGTGATTCGCCTTTTTTTGAAATTAATAATGCATCTGCAGTATCAACGACAGTTAAATTTTCAACACCCACAAATCCGTATATTTTTTTCTGAGCTGATACGACTGAGTTTTTTTGGCTTTCGATTTCTACCGTGCGAGCTGATTGGGAAACTTGATCAACGACAGAGTCCCATGACCCTAAATCGCTCCAGCCCATATCGCATGGTACACATTTTATTTCATCTGCTTTTAACTTTTCAATAATTGCATAATCAAAAGAAATACTTTTAATGTTGGCATAAATTTCATTTAAATTTGAAAAATCACTTTTTAATGTATTTATTGAGTTCCACAAATCAGGTGAATGTTTTTTAAAATTTTCTACCATTTTAGAAACTTTAAAAAAGAAAATACCTGCATTCCAAAAATAGTTTTTTTGAGAAATATATTTCGCAGCATTTTCTAAACTTGGCTTTTCATGAAACTGTGAAACAGAAAATGTTTTATTTAATTCAATATTCAATGCCGAATTTAGCTCGATATAACCAAATCCTGTTTCAGGATAACTGGGCTTAATTCCAAGCGTAACGACGTAATTATTACTGGCAGCAATAGTGGCTTCTTTAACTGCTGCATCAAAGGCAAAAGTATCTTTGATCAAAGCATCTGAAGCAAAAATGCCAACAACTTTATCTTCGCAGTCAGTTAAACTTAAATATTTACAGGCTAATGCCACTGCAGGTGCGGTGTTCTTACCAATGGGTTCATAAATTATTTTGGCTATGTCGTAGCCATGATCAAATTTATTTTTTTCGGATAAAACTTTTAATTCTTGAGACGTTACTAAAATGGGTGAACCATATTTTTTTAAACGCTCAAATGTCATCGATTGAAGTGGTGTTTCAAGAATTTGACAAAACTGTTTAGGGAATTTTTTTCTAGAGTACGGCCACAAACGTGTACCGCTACCACCACTTAATATAACAGGAATAAAACTCATTTTCAAATATTGCCACTACTTTATATTCGCAGCAATATTTTACTACCGCGCGTATCTTTTATTCATTGATTCGCGGATTTCTGCGCCTTCGATGCTTAAACGTGTCCAAGGAATGGCTTTTAAACGTTCAGTTTCAATAATTTCTTCGGTTTCTTCGCAAATTCCAAAATGACCGCCCTCTATACGACCCAAGGCACTTTCAATCTCTAAAAGTTGAGATCTTAAACGGTCTGTTAAATTAAGCATTTCTTGTTCTGCTAGAAGGCGCATTGTTTGATCAGCCTCGTCACCGCCGCGTTCAAATTGGTCAAGCTTACCACGAGCTTCTTTAACACGATTTAATAAATCAAATTTAATTGTCAGTAATTTTTCTTTACAGTCGTTCATTATAGCTTCTGAAACTTCTTTAGGTTTTTGTAGGGTTAGCTTTGCAGTGGATTGATTAAATTGAATCACTTTTGATTCTACTTTAGGTACAGATTTCGTTGCTTTTTCTTTAACACTTGTTAATTTTGCCACAGATCCTCCTTGTTATAATCCTAGACCTAAGTCTTAAGGACTTTGTTGTCGGCAACCTTACCGAAGAACTTGAGTTCCAAAATGGAACTGCCTAATATAAATAGAGTTTTGAACAATTTGCAATAAAAAATCTTAAAAATAATGAAATTGTATAAATAATTGATATTTATACATAAAATAATTTCTAGGTATATTAACTAGGCGCATAAACTACTGGTTCTTTATACATTTTTCTGCAATTTTTAACATCTTGTCCATTTCTTTATCAAATTTTGCTGAAATTTCGACTGCTTTTTTCTTTCTTTTTTTGAACTGATCTTTTGAAGATCTCATATTTTCAACGACTTTTTTATAAGCTCGACCACTTGTTTCAGTTAAAATATCAGCTAAAGAGTCATAGCTGTTAGTAATGATATCGTAGTTTTCTGCAGTTGAATTTTGAATTGATTGTTGCGCTGTTTGCATCTGTTTAAAATTGTCAACAAATTCTGAACAATCGCTAGCCGCTAACACTTTTGATGTGAATAAAATAACTATGAATGATTTTATCATGATTTTCATTTTAACTTCCATAAGATTCAATCTGTTTAAGTTTGAAAATAGTGTTCAAATTCTTTTTTGGTTTCAATAGTAAAATAAGGGAACAACATTCGCATAATATGACGTCTTGCTTTTTCATAAGTTTTCGCCTGAGGCGCCTGAGCTCGATCGGTGGTTTCTAAAAATAACATAAAACTGTTTGATGCTATAAAAAGAAGTTCACTTAAATACTCCATTTCATATTTCGAGCTTATGTTTTCCATATATCCCAATTTGACCCACTGTTTATATAAAATGGTCATTAGTAGACTCATTTTTTTCATATGAAGGCGCCACATTTTAGATAATTCTGGATCTTTTTTTCTTAAAATATACATTTCACGATGTAAGAAACGATACTTCCAATATAAATTTAAATTATTTTCAAGAAAATCTATAATTAAAAATTTTTCTTTTTTATTTTTTATTTTCGTTTGAGGTTTCCAAATCAAACGAGCATCAGCAACCATGTTTTTAAAAACTTCTCTGATGATTTGTTCTTTATTTTTATAATGAAAATAAAGATTTCCAGGACTCATTTTTAATTCTTTTGCGATATCATTTGTTGTGACTTCAGTCGCACCAGATGAATTAAATAAATCTTTTGCAGTAATTAGAATACGATCCTTAGTTTTCATTTATTTAGATTATATCGAGCTAGACATCTAGACAATCATTTACATTAATACTCGACAGAACTCTTGTGGAAAAAATTATTTATGCTACAATTAATTTTAACGTCAAAATGCACAAGGATGTGACTAGACTATGGTACAGCTTAAAATTATTTCTAAAATGTTTTTATTTATATCGATGACTCAGTATTGCTTTGCAAGCCTACCTGAGAAAAGTTTTTTTAATTTTCGAAAAAATGTTTCACTTGCAATTACTGCTGAAGTTAAAAAAAACAACTTTCCACCAAATATTAAAATAGGTTTAAATACTGAAAAAGAAAATCCCAAAAATAGCTATAAAATCAAATATACTTTAGACCAGGATCTTCAAAAACACGCTGATAATCTGTTATCAAAATACAATCCAGATTATGGTGCGATATTTATGATAAATGCAAAAACTGGCGAAGTGTTAGCTATGGCTAGTCATCAAAAGCTGAACCCAAATGCAGAAAACTTAAATATGAAAGCCACTTTTCCTGCGGCGAGTGTTTTCAAAGTTGTTACTGCTACTGCTGCAATAGATTACGCTAAGTTTAATCCGCAGCAAAAAATTGCATTTAATGGTGGAAACTATACTTTATATAAAAAGAATGTTCTTTCAGATAAAATTAATAGATGGACACGTTTTATCACCTTAAAAGACGCATTCGCAAAATCTATTAATACTGCTTTCGGTCGATTAACAATGGAAAATATAAAACCAGAAGTTTTAGCTGATTATGCTGATCGTTTTTTATTTAACTCAAATTTAGAAACTGATTTTGGTGTCGAACGCAGTGTCGCTAATGTGCCCAATGAGAAAGGGTTTGAACTGACCCAAGTTGCTTCGGGTTACAACCGCAATTCTACGATGAGCCCAGTTCACGGGGCAATGATTGCTGCAAGTATTGTGAACGAAGGAAAAATGGTTACTCCGTATATAGTAAAATCCATACAAAATGATGAGAATGAAAATATATATGTAGGAAAACCCTATTTCAACGAACCCGTCATGACAAAAGCCTCAGCCCTAAAAATGAAAGACATGATGGAGCAAACTGTATTAACCGGAACATCTCGTAAAACGTTCAGACAAATGATACTTGATAAACGTTTTAAAGAAATTGAAATGGGCGGTAAAACGGGCCACTTTAGCGGAACTAACCCAAAGGGCACTAATGATTGGTTTGTTGGATATGCAGAAGATGGAGAAACTAAAATTGCTATAGCTGCAATCACTGTAAACGTTAAAAAATGGACGGTGAAATCATCAGCCTTAGCACAAATGATGTTTAAGAAGTACTATGAGTAATGTTTTATTTATAACGCCAGATCAACACTTTGATGAGCTTCTAATAGAGGCCTGTGATCAATTACATTTTAGTATTAACCCGCCCTCAAAGCATTATATTTTAAATTTATTAACACATTATATTGATTCAAGAAACTTATATACGTCGTTAGAAAATGATTCTGGCGAAAAACTTCCAGATACGTTCGCAGAGCTTTACTTAACAGCCTTAACTGTTGAAAGCCCTAAAAATATTGATTACATGAAAATACTGGCTGATCGAGCTCTTTATTTATCTGGATTTTTTGGAGAATCGCTTCAAAAAAAATCAGTTGATATAGATTACTATATGGGTATTGGTGCGAATGCTTATCATAACCTAGCTAGTTGGACCAAAGAAGAAACTACTGCAATGGTTTATAGTCAATTTTCTAAAAAATTTAATCGTTTTGTAGAAGTTTTAAATTATATCAGTGATAAATCTACGATTCAGTCAGAACAAAACATATTAAAATTATATGAACGATATATTCACACAGGATCTGATATCGTACGTGAAAAATTGCATCAGTTGGGCGTTACAACTTTACCAAAAGAACAATTGAAATTAAAAAAAATTTAATATAGTTTAAATCATGAGTTTAAGTCATTTAATCATTTTAGGTATTATTATACTTATAGTCGTGCCTCCAGAAAAACTTCCAGAAATAATGCGTACACTTGGCAAGCTTGTAAACGACATTAAACGTCAAACCAACGGAATATTTGACACTTTAAAATCAGATATTAAAACTGATTTGAATTCAGAAAATTTACTAACTCCTGAAGACATGAAAAAAAAATTAGATGAACGACCAAATCAACAAAGCTGAAAATAATTCTGAAGAAAATTTATCTTTAAAAGATATGAATTTAGTTCAACATATTTCAGAATTAAGAACCCGCTTAACTTATGCAGCTTTTTTTATTCTTGCTGGAACAATAGCTTGTTGGGGTTTTAGTGAAAAATTATTTAATATTGTTCGGCATCCCATTGAACCTTATTTACCTGGTGGGGGTTTGATATTCACTGGCCCTGTTGATAAATTTATGGCACATATAAAATTATCATTTATTGCAGGTCTTGCCTTATCCGCTCCATTTTGGCTTTATCAATTATGGAAATTTATAACACCAGCACTTTATAAAAACGAAAAAAGATTTGCAGCGGGATTTATTTTATTCGGCACTTTTCAATTTATCTTAGGACTGTTATTTTCTTATTTTATCGTTTTCCCATTAGCTTTTAAATTTTTGATGACCTTTGGTGGAACAATCGATAAGCCAATGATTACAATAGACAGTTATTTAGGTTTTTTTACTCAAACAGCTTTAATTTTCGGATTAACCTTTGAAATGCCAGTCATTATTACTTTTTTAGGTGCTATCGGAATTGTTAGTCAAAAATTTTTAATTAAAAACCGTCGCTATGCCATAGTTATCATGGCCATTCTTTCAGCTATAGCTGCGCCACCAGATGCTTTGAGTATGATTTTACTTTTAGCACCGCTGTGGATTATGTATGAAATCTCTGTGTTTTTAGTGGGAATTTTCGAAAGAAAAAAATTAGCAAATACTGATTCTTAAGAATCTGTTTACTGAACTTTATCAGGTGAAATTCCATAAAATATTTCATCTAAATAAATCATAAGGCATTCACGAAGTTCTTCAACAGTAAGACTTTCTGGGTCGACTTCAAGGGCCTTAAAAGCTGCAAAAAGCTCGGTTTCAATGACATCTTTGTCGATCTTAGAATGTTGAGAAAATTTCTCTAGAACTCTTCCCATGCTCGCCTCCTGCTTGCAAAGTAGACATATTAGTATATCTATTTATTAAGACAATTTCATCAAATCAAAGGGTTAGGAATCGAGCAATTATAATCTTTGATGACTTAAAAACTTAGCCTGTTGTCTAGTTTAAATTTATTTAAACTAGAAACAATACATTCTTCAGTTGAATTTCGGATTTTATCCAGTTGACCGCCTTGACAATTGTTACTGACCATCCATATTAAGCATTCGATTAATTAATAACAGGGTTCAAAACACCCTACTTTTCGGAGGAAAAATGGCTAAAGAATTAGGCGTACGCCCATTACATGACAGAATTTTAGTTCGTCGCATGGAAGAAGAAACAAAAACTGCAGGTGGATTATTTATTCCAGACACTGCTAAAGAAAAACCTCAACGTGGCGAAATCGTAGCCGCTGGAAAAGGTCGCATCACTGAAGAAGGTAAAACTATGCCTTTAGAAGTAAAAATTGGCGATAAAGTCCTTTTCGCAAAATATGCTGGAACAGAAATCAAATTCGACGGTCAAGAATTCATCATGATGCGTGAAGAAGATGTTTTAGGAATCGTGCAGTAAGCACGCTTTGAACAGTGCAGTAGGCACTTTTCTAAACTAAAAATTAATTAAAAAATAAATAAATTCTTAAGGAGAATGACATGAGCAAAATTATTATATTTTCAGAAGATGCTAGAAATCACATTTTAAGAGGTGTTAACACTTTAGCTAACGCAGTTAAAGTGACCCTTGGACCTAAAGGTCGTAACGTTGTTATCGACAAATCTTTTGGTTCACCATTAATTACTAAAGATGGCGTAACAGTCGCTAAAGAAATTGAATTAGAAAATAAATTCGAAAATATGGGCGCTCAGATGGTTAAAGAAGTTGCTTCTAAAACTAATGACGAAGCTGGTGATGGAACAACAACAGCTACAGTGTTAGCACAAGCTATTTACCGTGACGGAGCTAAGCTTGTTTCTGCAGGGCATAACCCAATGTCAATCAAGCGTGGTATCGACAAAGCTGTCGGTATCATCATTGAAGAATTAAAAAATATGGCTAAGCCTGTTAAAGGTTCAAATGAAGTCGCTCAAGTCGGGTCAATTTCTGCAAATAACGATAAAGAAATCGGTACAATGTTAGCTAATGCTATGGAAAAAGTTGGTCGCGAAGGTGTAATCACTATCGAAGATTCAAAAACTGCTAAAACTGAAGTAACAACTGTTGAAGGTATGCAATTTGACCGTGGTTATTTATCTCCGTACTTTGTAACTAACGCAGAAAAAATGGAAACTGTTTTAGAAAATGCTTATGTATTAATTTATGATAAGAAAATTTCTTCAATGAAAGACATGATTACAGTTTTAGAAGCTGTTGCGAAACAAGGTCGTCCACTTTTAATTATCGCTGAAGATGTTGATGGTGAAGCGTTAGCAACACTTGTAGTTAACAAATTACGTGGCACTTTACACGTTTGCGCAGTAAAAGCACCGGGCTTTGGTGATCGTCGTAAAGCAATGTTAGAAGACATCGCTGTTTTAACTAAAGGAACAGTTATTTCTGAAGATCTTGGTATGAAATTAGAACAAACTACAGCAGATCAATTAGGAACTGCTAAACGTGTAGTTATCGATAAAGATAATACAACGATCATTGATGGTAGCGGTAAAAAAGCTGACATCACTGCGCGCGTAAATCAAATCAAAGCTCAAATCGAAGAAACAACTTCTGATTACGACAAAGAAAAACTAAAAGAACGCCTAGCTAAATTAGCAGGTGGTGTTGCCGTTATTCACGTAGGAGCACCTTCTGAAGTAGAAATGAAAGAAAAGAAAGCTCGTGTTGAAGATGCTTTAAATGCAACTCGCGCAGCTGTTGAAGAAGGTATTGTTGCAGGTGGCGGAACAGCTTTATTAAGAGCTGCTCAACAAATCGTAAAAACAAAATTTAGCGAAGATGAAAAATTCGGTGCTAATATTATCAAACGCGCTTGTGAAGAACCTGTTCGTCAAATCGCAGCAAATGCTGGTCTTGATGGAGCAATCGTTGTAGATCGCATATTACAAGAAAAATCAGTTAGCTGGGGCTTCAATGCTTACAGTGATGAATACACTGATTTGATTAAAGATGGCGTTATTGATCCAGTTAAAGTTGTTCGTTGTGCGCTAACTAATGCAGCTTCAGTAGCTTCATTAATGTTAACAACTGAGACAATGATTGCTGAAGCTCCAAAAAAAGATTCTCCTGCTGGTGGCGGAATGCCAGGTGGTATGGGCGGAATGGGTGGTATGGACGGTATGATGTAATTTGCGCTTTAGCGCAGAAAGCATAACTGTTTGTTAAATTCAGCTTAAAAACGAAACCCCTCGATGGAAACATCGAGGGGTTTTTTTTGTTTTAAAAAAGAAATAAATATTAGAGATTTTTCTTTAATTTAATAATGAAATTCTTACTTTCTGCATCCCTTAATAAATCTATCAATTGTCCTGTTGCGGTTAGTATTGTACCAGATAGTCTATTTTCTTTATACTCAGCCGTGTCTTTAACAGTTTCATAATAATCGTTTGTAAATGCTATCAAATTTAGTCTAAAATCTACAAGCTCCTTTGGATCAAAATTTCCAGAACTGATCTGTTTAGCTAAATCACTATAATTGTAGTCTATATTTTTATAGACTACAGAATATTCACTTCTAGCACCTGTCAATAAGTCTAGTGAGTCCCTTGCGACCTGCTTTGTATTTTCAAAAACAACCTGACCATTTTTTTTAAATACAAGCAGGTTGGATTTTGAATCTTTACCAAAGTTGCCAGTAACTTGATTGGGCTCCCTTTCTTTTTTTATTTTTTCCTTTGCATGAGAAAACACTGAAGTTAACAATAACAACACTAGAACTATTTTTTTCATAAAATCTCCTTTTTTGATTTTGTAATCATAGAATCGACGTATTCAAAATTGAAGCATAGTCTAGTTTTTTGAATTTAATTTTGAAGCTCGTTGAAAATATATAATGTGTTAACTAGACTTTTGTTAATATGAATCAATTAAGTGCTGTTAATGAATTAACAAAGCCATCAATCAAAAAATATTCTAAAATATTGAAGTTTTGCAATGACTACTTCAAATATAGAAAAGCCCTAGATTCAAAATTTAGTTATGACATTTGGTCAGCTGAATTGGGCTTTAAAAGCCGTTCTTTCACGTATTTAATTTGTTCTGGAAAAAGAGCAATTACTTCAAAAGTAGCAAATATTTTGTCAGACTATTTTTGTTTTAATGCTAATGAAAAAAAACATTTTTTACTTCTTTCGTTGTATGAAAAAGCAAAAACACCAGATTTGAAATCTATTTATTTTGAAAAAATAATTGAGAATTTAGATATAGATGAAAAAAATATTGATACAGTAAATTATTCACAGTTTATTATATCGCCTACTATGCCTATTATTAAAATGCTTTTATCTTATCAAGATTTTGTTGGAACCTTAAAAAACTTAGAAAAAATAACCTTACTTTCAAAAAAATATTTAACGAAAGATTTGAACGAATTAGTAAAAATGGATTTAATCAAAAAAGTTAGTTCGGAAGCATCCAATGAGTTCTATTGGGTTGCTACATCAAAAGCATTCTGTGCTCCTGATGATCAAACAAATGAAATTATGGATTTATTTCATTCTTCAACTATGAGTGAAGCTACAAAAAAAATTAATCAGCTAGAAATTTTTAAAAGATTTAGAAGCATTCTTTTTGCTATTAATTCATCTGAACAGCCTTCAGTTCTTGAGGATTTAGAGCAGTTTCTTTTAAAAATGAAAAACAAATACGGCCAAGATAATATCAAAAACAAACAAATTATTAAACTTAATCTTCAGCTTTATCCATTAACGAATTTAATTAATGGTTAAGTTTAAATAAATAAGTTCTAAATTCGATTTTGTTTATCTTGTTACATCCCACATTGGCTTAGTCAAGCCTGAATCTAGTTGATTTCTTAATCTTCCAAGGCTCCAATGCAACAACTGAATATCAGTACTAATTAACGGAGCATTTGCTGTATTTTTATAGGCTAAAGCCACTTGATCATAAATTTGATTTAAATCTTCTTTAGTAAAAAGATTGCTGTTGTAATTATTAATAATTTCATCAAATTTATAATATTCGATTCTATATTTGATCTTACTGCGGATCAGTAACCTCAAATGAATCATTTAAATTTAGTTTTTTATTTTTAATGATTGGCGTCATACTTAAAATTTCAAAATTTTCAGATAAAATAACATGATACCCACTGCGTTTCGCAGTTTCTATAAATTCCTGCGCATTTTCTTTAGTAATGGCAAAATCAGAAAATTTGTTTTTTTCATTATACACTGAGACTTCGCGACTTTCATGCGGCTTGATTTGTTCTTCTAAACTATTCTGTGTAAAATCTTCGTCTTTTACTGGCAATTTTCGTTCGTTCAATTTCGTAGCCATCGGTGCTTTGTGTATTAAATTTATAGATTCTATTTGTTGGTTTCTTAATTTATTTTGTAACTCTTGCATATACTTGTTAGAAAGGGCATCGCTGTCTTTTAAGGAACTTTGATCAGTTTGAAAAGGAGTAGAATCATTTTTAATTTCTTTTTTATTAAAATATCCAAATGAAAAAATGCCCATAACTATGCAAAAAGTTAAAGCAATAATTAAATTTAAAAATCGACTCATAAACTTCATACTGATATATCGGTTTTTAGAATAGAATTCTTAAGGCTAAAAATATTACAAAAATATTACAAAAAATATTATAGTACCTGAAATAAATCATAACAAATGAACACATAATTATAACATTTTGTTGTGATTATTGCCCTGTTTTGTTATGATAAATTATATGTTAAATCCTGATTTATTGAGCAAAAGACAACTTCTTATTTTGAAATATATAAGTGCTTTCAACGTGTTAACTCCTTCAAAGCTGATTTCTTTAGTGAGTGAAAGCATAGATTCAACTATTTCACAAATGACTCTATCAAGAGATCTTAAACCTCTTATTGAAGATGACCTGATCGAACGATTGGGTAAAGGTCCAGCTGTTAAATATCAGTTTTCCAGCAAAGGTTCAATTCTAGCACCAATAGATTTAAATGCCTATTTTGAAACTGAAACTGATTTAAGAAATATTAACGAAAGATTTAATTTTGATTTATTTCAGCAGTTAAAAAACATTTCTATTTTTTCAGAGAATGAACTGAAACATCTAAACCAACTGGATCAAGAATTCAAAAAACAAAAAAAAGAATTAAGTCCATTGTTATTAAAAAAAGAATTTGAACGTGTCACCATTGAAATAAGCTGGAAATCATCTGCTATCGAAGGTAATACTTACACGCTTCTTGAAACTGAAACTTTATTGCAAGAAGGAATACAAGCCAAAGGTAAAAAAGCTGAAGAAGCCCAAATGATTTTAAATCATAAAATAGCTTTGGATTTTTTAAGATCACAATTACAAATCGGATTTGAGTTGAATGTGACTTCAATTGAAAAAATTCACTCTCTATTAACAACTCAATCAAGCGTATCGAAAAACTTAAGAAAAACACTTGTTGGCTTTACGGGCACGAAATATCGTCCATTAGAAAATCAATTTCAAATTAAAGAGGCTCTTGAAAATACTTGTCACTTAATTAATATACAAAAAAACTGTTTTGCAAAATCTCTTTTGGCGATAGCCCTGATTAGTTATATTCAACCTTTTGAAGATGGAAATAAACGCTGTGGTCGAATTATTGGGAACTCAATACTTCTTGAGTCTAACTCATTCCCACTTTCTTTTCGAAGCGTAGATACAAGTCACTATAAAAAAGCGATACTGCTTTTTTATGAAAAAAATAATCTCTCGGCTTTAAAGAAAATATTTATTGAGCAATCTGAATTTTCAGTGAAAAACTATTTTAGAAGCAGTAATTAATAAATACTCGGTTAAAAAAGATATATTTAATTAATCTCATTGTCATGACAAACTGAATAGTGCATTTTTCAGAAAAAACCAAAAAAACGGGGAAAAAATGAAATTAACTTTTAGTAAGTCATTGTTATTAACGATCGCAGCATTATCATTAGCTGTTTTAACTTCTTGTACAGGCGGCAGCAGCACTGGTGGCGGATCTGGAACTGGTGGTGGTGAAACAACAATTGACCCAGTAACAGGCGAAGAAACTGCAACTGATGCTAATGCACGTGTTGATGCAAGTTCAATCGTTTATTACCCGTATGAAACTGTATTCGGCTCTGTTTGTAAAACTTTTCAACCAACACCGGGATGTACATTTTCACGAAAAACTGGTCAACGTGTTACTGTTTCATCTGATCCTGCATTTGACGCAGGTGGAATTGGTTCAGACAATATGTGGTACGTTAAGTTCAATTCAAGAGGACAAGCATCTGTTTACAATGATTTAGGAGTTTTTCAATATAATGCGAATATTAAACAATTTGCTGGCTTTATCAAAGGGACAACTATTGGTGTGGGAAGCTCAGGTGCTTATTGGGAAAATGTTTCTAATAAAACATATTGGTTTGGTAAAAATGGAGTTTTATATAATGCAAACAAAAGTTCTATTAACTACGGAAAAGCAATTAACACAAAAGATGCAGCAAAAGCTAGTGATATGAATTCAAAAGCGATTAGCTCTGATATAAATAAAAAACTTATTCAATCTGGCGCTGAAGTTTTAGCTAAACAATACGGTTTAAGTGCTAACAAAGCGCTTTCAGTGGCTTCTGCACTAAATTCATGGGCTGTAATGGGCGCAGAACGCGGAAAAGTAACATCAAAAGATATGGACCAAACTTTTGAAACAGTTTTTGGTGTTAAATTTAACCAAGCATTATCAGCTTTTAAAGATTTTCAAAATGGTGATGCCACAGGTGCTCGTGAAATGACAAATAGATCTGCCACCACATTAGGTTTAAAACCAGATCAAGCTAAAGAATTTATTAAAAATATGTACAAAGGTGCAATTGAACAACAAGGATACAAAGCTGATCAAGTAAACTGGTAATTATTTAAATAAATTTATTTTTTAAAAACCTCTTAATATTTATTAAGAGGTTTTTTTATTTACTCATCTAGTTTGTCGATTTTTTATAAATATACAGTAAGCTTTTCCCCTTCAAAGCAGGAATAAGTGTTTTCACATATTTCATTTCAATGGCAGGACATCCAAAGCTGCGACCAGTATGAGACGGATTAACATAATCAGCACCATGCATAACAATATAACGTGATAAAGCATTACTATTTGTTGATTGAAGGCCATTTAAATACAACGATAAACCATGACTACTGTTATAAGATGCGTTCGTTTTTTGCTAGAATGCTGAGTCGTATCTGTAATGGTTATATAGGCTTGATTTAAAATATTAGCTTTATAGCCTTTAAAAAATCGAACAGCTTGAGTCAACGGTTCTGTTGGAACAATCTTTTGTGGGTCTAAATAATTATATTCAGATATATCTTGCGGTAGTTGTCTTGTATTGAATTTCTTTTGAACTCTTTTAAGTCGGAAATTTTAAATCTTGAGTAGCCCCATTTTGCGCAAAGCCATTTTTAGAAATTAATAAAAAAATAAAAAACTTTATATAGATCTTAAGAATTATTTTTAAAGATGAGCCTAAGTTATTCTTAAATCATTTTAGTGATGATAAATTCGACACTATTTAAATCATTTAACAAGTTTAATATAATTAATTTCAATACCTTGATTGACAAAAATTTTTTCAAAACTGGTTTGAAAATTATCTTTCATATACTGATTGTTTTCAGAATATAAATTGAGTGTTTGAAATTCAACTTTGTATTTTGAATGTTTAATTTCATCCATAGCCCATAAGAAATATTCTCGAGAGTCTGTTTTAAATTCAATAAAAGAACCAACTCTTTGCATGTCATAAATAGCATTTAACATTCTTAAATTAACCATACGATTACGTGGTTTTCTTGGTGTGACCCAAGGATCTGGAAAATGAATATAAACATTATTTACTTCATCAAGATCAAACAATAAATCTAAATTGAAAGCATGATAACGGCATATGGCAGTATGTATGCCGCCATTCATTTTTGCACGCCGAATGGACTGAATCAGCGGCTTATATTTTAATTCTAATCCTACAAGGGCACGATCAGGAAACTTTTTTGCATGATGGGCGAAGTGCATTCCTGCACCAGTACCGATTTCAACATCTAATGGAAAAGCTTCTGAAACTTGAAAAATATTTTTTCGCCAAAGCCCCTTGTTTAAAGGGGCTCTTTCTTCATTAAATGCAATTTTTTTGTATTCTGTATCTAAGGCTAAAGCATAAATATTTGGTTGAGGAAGCTTTTTAGTCAGATTAAGTTGAGGTCTTGAAAAAGAATCATTTTCCATATTTTGGCCCACTTACAAGGTGATCAGAATTTAAATTTTGCTTTTTTATAAACGCGTTTTGGCGAATTTTGCATTCATCGATATCACAAACAGAACAATATTTTTGTGCACACGGATCTGTATGAAAAGCAAATTCTCCCTGAAGTTTATAAGTTTTTAAAATATTATTTTCAAATTGATGAATAACTTCGTGCACTTTTTTAATATCATAAAATTCTGGAACGACCATATGAGCATCAATATGTTGAAATGGACCTGATTGAATTATTTTTAAATTGTGAATATCAATAATATCGGAATTTAAAAATGGCTTTATTTTTTCTGCAATTTCAGAAACAGTTTCTAAATTTCTTTGATCTAATAATAAACTAATATTTTGTTTAATTAAACTGTAAGACTCTGTTAAAAGCCAAAATCCAACAATTACAGCCATTAACGAATCAATCCAGATAAGGCCAGTCCAATGAAATAAAATTAAACCAAAAATAATTCCCGCAGTAGTTTTGACATCCGAAAGTAAATGAATGCCACTGGCCTGTAGTGCTGCTGATTGATTTTTTAAACCTGTTTTTTTGAGATACAAACCAACGACTAAGTTAATAAAAGTTGCCACAAGAGTAAATGTTAAACCTATTTCTAATTCTTTAATTTCTCTTGTTTTATAAAAAGTTGAAACTCCTTCAAATATTATGACTAATCCAGCGAAAAAAACTAAGCCGCCTTCAAATGCAGCTGAAAAATATTCCAGTTTGCCATGTCCGTACGGATGATCTTCATCAGCCGGTTGCAAAGCAAATTGAATAACATAAATTGCAATCGCTGCAGTAATGACATTCACTACTGTTTCTAATGCGTCAGAAAATAATGCTGCTGAATGAGTTGTTTTGTAAGCCCAAAACTTTAAAAATAAAACGAATGCACTTGTCACTAGGGATATTAAGGCCGCTTTTTTTTGTACTAGCATAATGTTTTTTACTCTAGAACTATGCAGCTGTCTTTCTTTTTTTAGTAAAATCTGCAGTTTTATTTATGGATTGATCAATATCATGATATATACGATCGATTTCTTTTTTATAGCTTTTTACACAATTTCGCCCGCGTCGTTTTGCTTCGTATAATGCCATATCAGCTTGTCGAACAAGCTCTTTAGAATTCATTTCTTGATTTAGATCCAGCAAAGAATATCCAATAGAAAGTGTTAAATTAATTGTATCAATTCCTTGATTAAAAATTGTAGATTCTACTTTTTTTCGAAGTCGTTCACAAAAAAACTCGACGCCTGAATCAGGAGCTTCACTCAGCACAATTAAAAATTCATCACCACCGTACCGGGCAGGTATATCCACAGTGCGTGTACATGAACGAATAATTTTTCCCATTTCAGATATCACATAACTTCCGAATAAATGATCATGACCGTCGTTGACTGATTTAAAATGATCCATATCAATCATCACAACGGCCAAGGGTCTTCCATATCTTTTTGAGCGCTCGATTTCAAAATCTAATTTTTGAAAAGTAGACCGCATATTAAATAACCCCGTCAAATCATCGATTTCAACCAAAGCTTGAAGTTTTTTATTGGCATCAAATAATTGAGTTCGCATATCTAAAATACGAAACTGATTTCGAATTCGAGCTAAAAATTCAAGCGGAACAAAAGGTAATGATATAAAATCACTTGCACCTAAATCTAAAAATTGTGTGATCTTCTCTGTGGAAGAATGTTTAGAAGTAATAATTGCACAGCAACTATCCTGAGTTTGTAAAAACTCATTGGCAAATTCAAGCTGATCAGCTTTTCCTATTTCAGGATCTATAATTATCATATGAGGACTATAATTGATGACTGCTTGGGTAAATAATTCAGGCGATGTAAAGCCTTTGACATTATAGCCTTCCCACTTCAGGGGTTCTAAAATAAGTTGCAATGAAGATTCTTCTTCATTGAACACTATAATGACTCGTTTATTTGGATCAGATTTCATTGCTAGTTCTATCGGTTTAATAAAACAAAAACTAAAATATAAAAAGAATGGGCCCGACTTAATACGAGTCGAGCTATCACATTAAATAATAACTTAGACTTTTTTAATAATCATAGCAACACCTTGCCCACCACCTATACAAGCAGAACCAATTGCGTATTTAAGTTGTTTTCTTTGAAGCTCATGAGTTAAGTGATTCATAATACGAGCTCCAGATGCCGCCAACGGATGACCAACAGCAATTGCTCCACCGTTTATATTTGTTTTCGTCATGTCTAATTCAAGTTCTTTTGCAACTGATAAAAACTGTGCAGCAAAAGCTTCATTCACTTCAACCAAATCAATATCACCTAAGTTTAAATTTATTTTTTTCAAAGCCAAACGAATCGCTGGTACAGGGCCGATACCCATTATTTGTGGATCACAACCAACATTCGACCAAGAAACAATTTCTGCCAATGGCTTAATTTTATTTTTTGTCACAAATTCTTCACTGGCCACAAGTGTACACGCAGCTCCATCAACAACTCCAGAGGCCGTTGCTGCTGTGACTAGACCATCTTTTTTAAAAAGTGCTTTCATGGCCGAAATTTTTTCTAATGTCACTTCTGGTTTAGGATGTTCATCTTTTTCGAATAAAAATTCACCTTTTTTAGTGACTAATTTAATCGCAGTCAATTCAGCATTAAAAACTTGATGAGCCAAAGCAAGTTTAAAGCGTGACTGTGTTTGTATTGAATATTGATCGCACTGATCACGGCTAATCTGATATTTTTCACCAAGATTTTCTGCAGTAATTGCCATTGGAATTCCTGCATAAGCATCTGTTAAAGAAGAAGTCATATAATCTTCTAGTTCAAAATGACCCATACGCAGTCCATCAAATCTAACTTTACGGGCTACATAAGGAATCTGTGACATTTGTTCGACTCCTCCAGCCAAAACACATTGAGCATCATCATTTTGAATCATCATTGCAGCTTCAATAATTGATTGAAATCCTGAACCACAAAGACGATTAACAATATAAGCTCCGCGATCTTGCGGGATTCCTAATTTTAAACCAACATGTCTGGGAATATAGGCTGCATCAGCTCCGCTTTGAACAACGTTTCCTAAAATAACATGATCAATTTGATCGGGCTTTACTTGAGCTTGTTCCAAAGTTGCTTTTCCTGCATGAAGGGCTAACTCTGTTGCAGTGATATCTTTTAATGATCCACCAAAGGCTCCAAATGGAGTTCTTTTTCCTGCTATGATATATACTTTTTTAGTCATTCATTTTCCTTTATTAAATTATTTAATTAATAAAGGATAGAAAAAAATAATTCAAAAGACAAGACACGAATGATTTGCGTTACCATTCATAGATAAAAGCGACTTTAGTAGAAGCCTGACCTGAATCAACCCGTTGGGAAATAGCGACATCTTTACCTGAACCTATTGGTTGCAAAAATTGTACTTCAGTTTGTGCGGCTTTTGCATTGTAAGTAATACCAAAATCAAACCAACCTTTATATTCTAGTCTAGCTAAAGCTTGCAATGCTAAAATTTTGAAGTTGAACCGATGATTCTGTTTATTTATGTCTGTAATTTCTGCATTAAGTTGTACTTTTTTTTCAATCTGTTCAGCCGCACGCACAAACGCTGTATTTCTCATTGGTGAGAGTTCCCACCAATAAGCAAGAACGTCATCAGCCATTTGATTTAAAACGGCTTGTCCCGATGTATCTTGTTCGATTTTTTTAGGCTGTACTTTTTTAACAAAATCCTGAGGTAAAAATTCAGCTTCTGGAATGTCTGGTAAATAAAGTTTTTGAGATTGGCCAATTTTATTATTTTGTTTTGAAAAATCACTCGCAAAAGAAAATGAGTTTGCACTAAACAGTATTATGAAAATAAAAAATTGTTTGTTTACTTTTGATACTCTATTTTTCATATCAAAGTAGGTACAACATTGATGCCATAAACAGACTGCTATGAAGAATTAGATAGTTTTAATCGTTTTAAATTGAGACATTTTTATAAAACACAATTTTTGTTAGTCGATATATTTCTAATTACTCAACAAAACTCAATACAAGCACTGTGACGTTATCATCACCGCCATTAGCAAGCGCATTCTGAACCAACACATCTGTTGATCGATCCAAGGCTGTTTCAAGCATAATTTGAGCGATTTTTTCATCAGAAATCATTCCTGATAATCCATCAGAACAAAAAATATAAGTATCACCAATAGAAACTTCTCGCTCGAGCATATCAGGAAAAACATCGCGTTCAAAACCAACACTTCGAGTAATCATATTTTTACCTATTGTTTTTCGAGCTTGTTCTTCTGTCATTAAACCTAATCTAATTTGTTCATTTATTAATGAATGATCTTCGGTCAGTTGCCAAATAAAAGGTTTACGAAATAAATAGCAACGACTATCTCCGGCATTACCAATAAATAATTTTCCTTTATTATAATACCCCAAAACCATTGTAGTTCCCATGCCATCTAATTGTGGCTCAGCGGAGGCTCGATCAAAGATTATGTGACTGGCTTCTTCGAAAGCTTGTTGTAATATTTGCTTAACTGGAACTGTGGAATCTTTCATTTGACTAATAACTTCACGAACAGTTTCTACTGCTAATGCTGAAGCAACTTCTCCACCCCGATGTCCGCCAACTCCGTCAGCGACAATAAACAAACCTAAATGTTCATCCACTAAAAATGAATCTTGATTGCTTTGTCTTTTTAGGCCTTTATCTGTTAAACACCACGTAAGAAATCTCATATAAATACATTAACGCGGACTTCCTCAATTTGAAATCACATAACGTAGTTTAGACAGAAGTCTAGATCATTAAAAATTATTTTATTTTAGGCTTTCTTGACTCAATTTTTAGATTTGTCTAACCGATAGTCTAGATACTTGAGGTGCAAAAATGTCAAAAACACAAATTTCGCAAAATAAATTTACTAAAGTTCAAATTGCCATCACTCTTTCTATTTTAATGCATTTTTTTATTTATCTTGTGACATATTATTTTCCTAAGCCAGAAATAAATAAAGACATTGTGATTGAAATCAATGACGATGATTCAGTCTATAATCTTGAGTATCAGAAAGATTTAGAAGAACAGAAAAAACTAGTTGAATTTGACAAATCTTCAGATCAACAAAAAGAAAATAACCAAGCAAAGTATTTAGCTGCTAAAAACAATCAAGTTAAAAAAGAAACGATTGCAAAATTAGATACGCAATTCAAAAATGTTGAAAAATCAACAAAAGAAAATTCACAAAAAACTGCCTCTGAAGAAAATCAATGGGCTAGTGCTAAAAATGAAAAAAACGACTCAAAGTTATTTAACACAGGTTTTGATGTGTATCAAAAAATGAAGCAACAAGAAAACGCAAAAGAACAAAAACGTCAACTTGCCAATCAACAACAAGATTCATCCACTTCTACTGATCGACTTGAAAATACTGAACAAAGCTTAATGACTCAACTCAACACTAAAGAGTACAAATACTATGGATATTATACTCGAATTCGACAACAGCTGAATCAATGGTGGCAACCCAAAGTAAAAGAAAAAGTAACAAAATTGATGGCTTCAGGAAGAACAATAGCTTCTACTGACAACAAGAATACTAAAGTTATAATTTTTTTAAATAACTCAGGTCATTTAGTAAAAGTACAAGTTTTAGGAGCGTCTGGAGTTCGCGAATTAGATGACGCAGCGGTCGAAGCTTTTCGACAAGCAGCGCCGTTTCCAAATCCTCCGCGTGGCTTAGCTGATGCAGATGGCACAATTAAGATACGCTGGGATTTTATCGTTGAATCATAGAGTACTTTTAACTAAAGTGTTCGCTCTAATCTAATTAAAGGTGATTCATGTCAAAAAATAACTATCTGAAATCTACAATTGCTGCAACAACGACTAAAGATTTAAAAAATTTAAATAAAATAACATTAGATAAAATTGCAGAACGAGCCCATTACTTCGCAACACAAATGATTTATCAAGCCAACACTAGATCAGATAAAGAAAAGGGCGATCCTAAAATTGGTGGCCATCAATCTGCTTCTGCTTCCGCATTACATATTATGGGAGCTTTGCATTTAATTGTTAAAACTGGATTTGATCATATTGCAAATAAACCGCATGCTTCCCCGACTGATCATTCGTATAACTACTTATTAGATTTATTTTTAAATTCAGATTTATCTAAGTTATCAGAAGATCAAAAAAATATAGCCATGATGGGTCTTAGAAAATATTCTAAAAATGGTGAACCGGTTTTTCAATCTTATCACTCTGCTTATGATTCTGATCATCATAATTTTTTCCCGTCTGGAACTGTCGGTATTCCACCTGTTCAAGCTGGATATTTAGCATTGGCCTATCGTTTCGCAAAAGATCAAGGGCACAAAGTTCCAGAAGCTCACTTTTGGGCTTTATCAGGAGATTCTGAATTTCGCGAAGGATCAATGTATGAAGCTGTACCTGATTTTGCAGAACGAGAGATCGGAAATTTAACTTGGATTGTTGATTATAATCGTCAGTCTTTAGATGGACAACGTATTGTTAATCAAAATGTCATGAGTGGCAATGATGCAACACGAATTGAAAAATCAATGGCTGCAAACGGCTGGGAAGTCATCCAAGTTCGACACGGATCAAAACGACAAAATTTATTTAAAAAAGCTAGCGGTGAAATATTCAAAAAATTTCTAGAAGAAGATCTATTAGATTATGACTTACAAGCATTACTGCTTGTATCTGATAAAAAAACTTTGAAAAAAGAAATTCTAAAAGATCATACCCATTTAAAAAAATATTTAGATCAAGTCACTGAAGATGAACTCTATGATGCTTTTCGTGATTTTGGAGGCCATGATATGATTCAAATGGCAGAAGCCATGTTAAAATCAAAAGAATCAACACGAAAACCAACTATTATTATTGCTCACACTTTAAAAGGTTGGGGATTAAAAATGGCTGCTCAACCTGGAAATCATTCTGCGTTAAATTCTGCAGATGAAATGGAAGAGCTTCGAAAAAAACAAAACTTTGCTGATGGAATTTTATTTAAAAATTTTGATTCAAAATCAAATGAAGCTCAATTTTTAAAAGAACGCGGTGATAAATTATATTCTGAAATTAAGTTACAAAATGAGTTAAAAATCTCGAATCAAAAATTCTTCGATGATCAATTTGCTTCAATTCAACAATTTCCAGAAAGTTTAGAAATTAATACAAAGATGGCAAGCTATCCCCATACTCAGTGGATGCTTGGACAATTGACAGCAAAGTTAACTCGTATTGCCAATACTGCAGATGCAACAAAATTACCTGCTAATGAACAAAAATGGAAATTAGCTTCAGAAATGTTTATGACAATGGCTCCTGACGTAGGAACTTCAACAAATTTAAATCCTGCAATGGATGGGAAAATTTTTGGAGCTCATGTTGTCGAAGATTTTGAAACAGAATTAGGAGTTAAGGATACTAAACTACCTAACTTAATTGCTGAAGAAGAACAGTCACATCGTTTTCTTCGCTTTGAAATTGCCGAAGGCAATGTAATGTCTTGCGTAGGATCTTTTGGAAAAGTAAAAGATATTCTTGGTATTCCTACAATGCCATTAATGACTATATATGATTTTTTTATAAAGCGTGCTTTAGATCAATATTTTTACAATCTATATTGGAAATCAAATTTTATTTGTGTTGGAACTCCCTCTGGCGTTACTTTATCTCCTGAGGGTGCTCAGCATGGATGGAAATCTGATTTTCAGATTCCCAATCAAATTACATGGGAACCATTTTTCTGTATTGAACTAGATTGGATTTTTACAGAAACATATCGAAGACATTGTTATAATGATAATACTGGACGCCAAGGCACCTTACTTCGATTAGTTACACGAGGCGCTGAACAAAAAGATTTTATGAAATATCTCAGTAAACAAGGCAGATTTAAAGTTTTGCAAAATGAAAAACTTTGCAGATCTGATTTTCCTATTCAAGGAGCAACTTTCGAAGAAGAACTAAAAACTATTTCTGAAACTGAAATAATGAGTGCTATTCGTAAAGACGTATTATCTGGAGCTTACTTTCTGATTGATTACCGAGGTTATGCCGGATACGAACCAGGCGACAATGTTGTCAATATTTTTTCAATGGGTTCATTAACAACCGAGGCCATCAAGGCGTCCGAAGATTTATTAAATCGTGGTATTTATGCAAATGTAATTGTGATCACATCACCAGATTTAGTTTGTGGTATATTAGCTCATGACAATAATTATGATTTTCTTAAAAATCAATTGGGTATAAATTCAAATCTTTACTTAAATCGTCAAGGCCAAATTGACTCAGCAGATTTGATAATGGCTTCCGCTAGACGTATTCCTATTGTAAGCGTTCACGACGGAGAAGCAGGCTTATTAGATAATTTAGGATCAATTGTTGGCGTCAGACAAGAAGCTTGCGCTGTCAGAAAACATTCTAAATGTGGTCGTCCAAAGGAAATCTATCATTTTCACGAAATAGATGCAGAAGCTGTTATCGATGCTGTTGGAAAAGTTTTATCAGAAACTGCATTAGAAAAAATCATAGTAAATAAAATAACAATTGATCAAATTTCTGATTCAACAAATCATGATCAGAATGCAAAACCCCACTGGACTGAGCTGTGGCCCACTAAAAATCAAAACCATAAGCACTAAAAAAAATGAATGATAAGAAAAAAATATTTCCAGATGACGGTGAACTATTTATAGCAAATAGACTAAAACCGTCAAAAACACTTATCTTTTTTGTCCACTTTTTAAAAGGCCACAAAAAGGCTTTACAAAGACATATCGATTTTATGAATGAACTTGGTCATGATGCTTATGTTTTTAATTTAAAAGATGATTTTAAAGATCATTATTTTTTACCTTACTGTAAGGCAACAAAAAAAACAGGATTGAAGCATGTTTTGGCTCATCAAATATTTGAACATTTAGAATTATTTCCTGAATATAAAAGCAAAGTTATTTTTGCATTTTCAAATATTTCTGGCTGTGCTATCGAAGCCGAGGCTCGAAGACGATCGATCTTAAACAGAAAAGATGTTAAAGCATTTATTTGTGATAGCGGTCCAGGTGCTGATTTTATTCGATCTTCATACAATTTATTTAAACATCAATTTAAAATAAATTCATTTGTACTTAGGACAATCTTATCAGGGCCTTTTGCATTGGCTTGGAGTCCTCAGCTTAATAAAGATATTCACTCTGACCTTGAAAAATTCCCCAAGGATTTTCCATTGTTGAGTATACGTGGATGGAGAGATTTATTAATAACGCCCGAATCAATTAATAAAATATTTGATCCTCACAAAAATTTAAAGTGGAAAAAGTTAAACTTACCAGAAGCCGGGCACGTTAATGGTCTTCGTGATTTTCCCACTGAATACGAACCTGCTGTTATTGATTTTTTATCTGATTTCAAGCCACTTTAGCAATACGCTCAGCTATTGCTTGTGAGTTCAGAACAAGTAAATTATAGTCTTTTCCATCGCTATCGTTACACTGAATAGCTTCCATTATATCTTCAGCCATACCACTAGAAGATGAATAAAGAAGTTCTGGTAATTTAACTTTATTGCCATCAAAAATAGAAATTATAGCATCAACCGAATCAACAACTAATCCAAAATGCGATTGATTGGTTTTAAAAATTAAAACCTTAGGTTGAAAAAATGTTTTTCTGCCTTCTAAAATTTTATATAATTCACGAGTATCAATAATTGTAACTAATTCATTTCGGAGATTCAAAACACCTTTGCAATGAACAGGTAATCCTGGTGGCAATAAAAGTTTCGAAGGTAAATCAATTATTTCTTTTATTTCACAAATAGGAATTGCAAATGGATTTTCGACAGTAAATGTAACAAAAGTTCTCTTTTTTCCATTTGTTAGATTTTTTTTAGTAGCCATCAAAGTTTTACTTGCATTATAAATAAGGCTGTGACCGTGCGTGATTTCATTGATTTCAATGTTAGATAATATATTTTTATAATTTAAAAGTAGAATGTCTTCTTTGTTTTCTACAGAAATACAACCTGTAAACATTTCTTTTCTAAAAGAGTTCATCATTGGCAACACTTTAACATCATCCTCAAAATAGGTAACAATACTTTCTACACTTTCAACCAAAATTCCGAATAACTCAGCATCTAGACGAAGAACAATTATTTTTTTGTTTTCATTATTTTTTTCTTCAAAAATTTTGATTTCATTATACCCTAAAAGCATAGAAAAATCGATAACTGGCACAGTTGCACCACGTAAATTAATGGCTCCAAGACAAAATCCTACCGAAAGTGCTGTGTTACTTATTTTTTCAACTTTCAGTATTTCTTGTATATCTTTTATTTCAAATCCACATCTGGCTGGACCAACTAAAAAAGAAACGCATTGTTTGCGTGGTTTACTATTTCTTTTAAAATTACGATGTCTGTTTGTTTCATCTAAACTGAGTTCACGTGGTAATTGCTTCAATCCAAATAAAACATATATATCAACAATTTGAATTAAGCGTTTGCCTTCATCCTTTTTAAATATTCCTTTAATAACAGATTCATTTGCAGGATCATTAAATTTACATTTTTCGTCATCATGACTTCGAAAAATTTCACCTGTTTGATCAAAAAGTAAACCAATACAAGTATCATTGAGTTCTACTATTGCTATTTTCTTATCTTTATTATCTTTAATATCTGAGCTTTTAATATTCAGTAGAATTCTAAGATCCACTACAGGAATTATTGTTCCTCGAAGATTAAGAATGCCCATTAAATAAATAGGGGCTAATGGAAGATGAGTGTATTTTTCTGGCTGATTGATCACTTCTTGAATGTGCAAAACATTAATAGCGAATTCATTTTCCTTTAAAAAAAATGATCCGTATATTTCAAGACTTGATGGATCTTTTAAACTTATCAGCTGATGCTCTTTCATTAATGCTCCTCAATTTTAATAGCTTTTATTATCCAGCTTGAAGTAAACGTGGAATGTTTTCGATAGAATAACTACAAGATAATGAATCAATAATAATTTTTCGACCTTCATTTTCACCTTTATATAATTGATTAGGTTTTAAACCTCGTTTTTTACATTCTGCTAAAACAGCAGAAAAATTTTGAAATCCTACTAAAATATTTCTGTTTTTTTCATTAGGTCGGGTCATGTTTCCACCGCCTGCTACAATTATTTCAATATCATCAAAATCTTCTAATTTTATTTTCATAAGTGCTATCAGTGAAGGAATAGCTTGATCAACAAAACGACCATTTATCTTGTAGGATTTTTTTGGTGAATTTGCTAATAAACAATGGGCTAAACCACAAATCTTATTTTTTTTCCAAATAAACGCGATGCCGACACAAGAACCAAGAATAGCTTTAAGAATCTCGCCTTTTTTTGCAATTTTAACTTCGCCGATACAAACATTAATTATTTTTTGGCTCATGATGCTTGTTCTTCAGAAAATATATTTTCTTTCTTGTAAACTAGTGGCTGAATACTAACATAACCAGTTTTGATATTACTTAAAGACTCAGATTCGCCAATAATGAGTACTCCAGAATCTTTTAAACTGGGTTCAATCAGACTTAGTACTTTTTCTTGATCAGCTTTAGTAAAATAAATAAGAACATTTCTAAGTAAGACTAAATCAAAATGATTTGTATTAACTGCTAGTTTAAAAAGATTATGCGTTTGAAATTTAATTTGACTTCTAATTTCTGGGATAACTTGATATTTGCCGCCAGCTTGTTTTTGCATATATTTTTTGAACCATTCTTTTTTTGTGATTTTAAAATTTTCTATAGATCGACCTTTATAAACTCCACCCTGACAAAGATTTATCATTTGAGAAGAAATATCTGTTCCTAAGATTTGAAATTTGAAACGAGGATTTTTTTCTTTAAAAGCTTGAAGTAGAATTCCTAAAGAATAAACTTCTTCACCAGAAGCAGCTGCCGCTGACCAAACTAAAAAAGAGCGACCTGAGTTTTCAACAATCCACTGAGGTAAATAAATATCAAAAATATAATTCCATATTCTGGGAGTTCGAAAAAAATAGGTTTCATTTGTGGTGACAAGATCTATGAAAACTGCTTTTTCTTTGAGATCTTTTTTGACAAGTTGTAAATATTCTTCGTAACTTGTCATTTTAATTTCTTTAGCCCGCTTGTGAAGTCTTCCTTTAACCATAGATTTTTTGTTAATAGAAATGGTAATACCCGTCAGAAGATAAATCATTTTTAATGAATCCAAAAAACATTCTTCACTTAAAGTCTCAAGTCCGCTCATGTTTTCCATAATCTGGCCTTAGGTTGCGAACTTCTTGACCGCTGCTTTGAGTTGCTCTGCTCCTGCTGCTAAACCTTTTGTTGCTTGTGCAATCGAATCAGAGGCTGTTGCAGAGTTTTCTGATGAATCTGCCACTTGTTGAATTGAGCTTGCCACGTTTTTAGCAGCAGTTTGTTGTTCTTGAGCAGCAACAGAAATTTCGGAGATGGCTTGTGTTGTTTTACTCACACCTTCTACAATTTTTTTAAATGCTTGTGCCGCTTCTTTAGAAATTTCACCACCTGCTGAAACACGCTTGACTGATTCATTAATTAATTTTGAAATTTCTTTTGTAGCTAATGAAGATCGTTCAGCTAATTTCCTAACTTCGTCTGCAACAACTGAGAAACCTAATCCGTGCTCACCTGCACGGGCAGCTTCTATCGCTGCATTGAATGCAAGTAAATTAGTTTGACTAGCTATTTCACTGATGACTTTTACTATTTCACTTATTTCTTCGGAAGATTTGTTGATTAATTCCATGGCTTCAATTGATTTCGCGATAGCTTTTGATCCAAGGTCTGCTTCTAACTGCGTAGCTTTTGCAATCGCATCAGCTGACTTTCCGTTTTGAGCGATAGAATCAATAGAAGCACTTAACTCTTCAACTGAAGCGTTCATTTCTTCTGTGGTAGCACCTAATGACTGGGCTCCTGAAGCAACATCAGCTGCTTGACTAGAAATATTTTTTGAATTTTCTGCAAATTCTAAAGCAATTTTAACAACTTCTTCTTCGACTGATTTTTGTTTTCTAAAACTTTCTTCTTCACTTTTGACCTGAGGAGTAATATCGACTGCAAATTTAACAACTTTAATACATTTGCCATTAGGATCAAATATAGGATTATAAGTAGCCTGTATCCAAACAACATTTCCACCACGCATAGTTCGTTTAAATCTTCCTGTTTCAAATTCTCCACGTCCTAGCTTTTGCCAAAATAATTGATAGTCTGTTGTACTAACATAGTTTGCATCACAAAATATTTTATGGTGCTTACCCCTAATTTCGTCTAAATTGTAACCCAAAGTTTTTAAAAAGTTTTCATTTGCTGTAATAATTGTTCCATCTAAATTAAACTCAATCACTGCTTGGGCTTTACTGATTGCATTTATCTTACCTTCAAATTCTGCATTTCTCAGTTTTGATTCAGTCATATCTGTAGCAAATTTTATAACCTTGAAAGGTCTTCCACTGGCATCAAAAATTGGATTATACGAAGCTTGTATCCAAACTTCCTTTCCATTTTTTCCGAAGCGTTTATATTCTGCTGTTTCAAATTCTCCACGACCAAGTTTTTGCCAAAATGACTGATATTCAGAAGTACTGATGTAATTTGCATCGCAAAATATTTTATGGTGCTTACCTTTAATTTCTTCTAAATTATAACCTAAAGTTTTTAAAAAGTTCTCATTTGCAGTAATAATTGTTCCATCTAAATTAAACTCAATCACTGCTTGGGCTTTACTGATTGCATTTATTTTACCTTCACTTTCAGCATTCTTAAGTTTTGTCTCAGTTATGTCTGTGGCAAATTTAATAACTTTAATTGGTTTTCCGCTTGCATCAAAAATTGGATTATACGAAGCTTGTATCCAAACTTCTTTTCCATTTTTTCCGAAACGTTTATATTCTGCTGTTTCAAATTCTCCACGGCCAAGCTTTTGCCAGAATACTTGATACTCCGAGGTATTCACATAATTTGCATCACAAAATATTCTATGATGTTTGCCTTTAATCTCATCTAAATTATAGCCTAAGGTTTTTAAAAAGTTCTCATTTGCAGTAATAATTGTTCCGTCTAAATTAAACTCAATCACTGCTTGAGCCTTACTAATTGCTGTCAGAATTGAACTTGCTTCAAGTAATGAAATCTGAGTATCCGTATTGAATTCTAATTTTATTGCTGCTGACATCCAAAATCTCCTGTTATATTTAAACTAAGATCGGAGTTTTATTTGAAATACTTTAAGTATTTTTTTAATTCATTTTTAAGTCTAATCAAGACTAGCCTTAAGAAGGTCTAAAAATTTTATTACTTCATTTTAATCTATTTTCTGTGCGATTAAAAGACCTTCAACTGTAGGAATAAAAGTAGATTTAAAATTGTTATTTTCTAATATTTCTGATGTCATTTTTTGAACTGATTCGATTTGTTTCGAATTAAATTTTTGCTGAGTTTGATCGCCCCAAACAGCTCCGGCTAAAAAAACATTATCGATTATAACTATTCCATTTAAAGAAATATTTTTTTCAGCCCATTTCCAATAATTATAATAAGCTGATTTATTTCCGTCGATAAAAATAATATCGAAAGGCCCCTTTTTTTCAATTTCAGTCAGCTTCACCAAGGCGTCTCCTACAATTATTTCACAACGTCCTTTTTCTATTTCAGAAATTAATCCTTGGCTTGCTAATTCAGCATGTTGGATAGATTTTTCAAATGTCCAGAGCTTACCATTTTTAGGCAACAGATCTAAAAAATACAAACTTGAAAGCCCTGTTAAAGTTCCAATTTCTACTATTTTATTTGGTTTTATTAATGATGCAATAAATTGAATTAAAATGGCTTCGGTTTGTGAAATCGATATGGCTTGCAATCCTAACTTTTCTGACTGAATACGTGCGAATTGTTTTATTTCATTTTCTGTCTTTAATTGAGATTCGATATATGCAAACTGAGGACTTTGTATTTTTCTCATTTTTATAAAATAACCTAGATTATATCGATTTCCAATTGCTGAAATAGTCATTCATAAGTATATTCTGCCGTATGTCTGAAATACTTCTCGAGGTGAATAACCTTAAAACGCGCTATATTACTGAAGATGGAATTATTCACCCCGTTGACGACGTGAGTTTTCGCGTCAAAAAAGGTCAAACATTAGGAATCGTCGGCGAATCAGGTTGTGGTAAATCACAAACAGCTCTTTCGATTATGAAGCTCATTCAAAAACCTGGCGAAACTATTCAGGGACAAGTTTTATTAAATAATGAGGATTTACTTAAAAAAAATGAAACACAAATGAAGGAAATTCTTGGCAACCAAATGGCCATGATTTTTCAAGAACCAATGACTTCATTAAATCCTGTTTTTACAATCGGAGATCAAGTATCAGAAAGCATCAGGCTTCATAGCAAAAATGCCTCTGAACTAGAAATAAAAAACAAAGCAATCGCAATGTTAAAGCTAGTTGGAATTCCAGCGGCAGAAAAACGCTTTGATGAATACCCTCATCAATTGTCAGGTGGAATGCGCCAACGCATTATGATTGCGATTGCGATGAGTTGCAATCCCCAGTTACTTATTGCTGATGAACCGACGACAGCACTTGATGTTACCATACAAGCACAAATTTTAGATCTCATGCGCAAAGTGCAAAAAGAATTTAATGCAGGAATGATTTTAATTACACATGATTTAGGTGTAGTGGCTGAAATGTGCCAAGACGTTTTAGTCATGTATGCTGGTAAAGTTGTTGAATATGGAACTGTTGAAGATATTTTTTATCGACCAAAACATCCTTATACAAAAGGATTATTGAACTCGATCCCACACTTTGAAACTGGCCATAGACTGACACAACTTAATACAATTCCTGGATTAGTACCTAACTTATTTAAATTACCACAGGGCTGTCGATTTCAAGAGCGCTGCAATAGAGTCAAAGATTTATGTTCTCAACAACAGCCAAGTTTAGAAAATTTGCGTGGTGTGCATAAAGTCGCTTGTTTTAATCCCGTCGAAAGTGAGTCTTAATTATGAGTGAGATTTTATTAAAAGCAGACAATGTTTTGCTGAAAGCGGACAACATAGTCAAACATTTCCCGATATATGGTGGGCTTTTATCAAAACAAATTGCTGCTGTTAAAGCCGTTCAAAATATTTCCTTTGAATTAAAAAAAGGTGAAACACTTGGTCTTGTCGGAGAATCAGGCTGTGGAAAATCAACACTAGGACGATGTCTTATTAAATTGATCGAACCTACAAGTGGTCAACTTTATTTTAACGGTCAAAATATTACAGATTTTAAAGGTGATGAATTAAAAGCTTTACGCCGGAAAATGCAAATTATATTTCAAGATCCATATTCTTCACTTAACCCACGTATGACTGTGGGATCAATACTAGATGAACCCTTAGTGATTCACAATTTATTTGAAACTGAAAAAGATCGTAAAGATCGCGTTCTTGAATTAATTAATTTGGTTGGACTTCGACCGGAACATTTAACAAGATATCCACACGAATTTTCCGGTGGACAACGTCAACGAATCGGCATTGCGCGGGCTTTAGCTGTTAATCCAGAGTTGATCATCTGCGATGAACCAGTATCTGCGCTTGATGTATCTATACAAGCTCAAGTCATAAATTTACTGATGGATTTACAACAAAAACTAGGTCTAACGTACGTGTTTATTGCTCATGATTTGAAAGTTGTTGAGCATGTTTCAACAAATGTAGCTGTCATGTACTTAGGTCAAATCGTAGAATATGCAAGTGCTGATGAGCTTTATAGAAATCCTAAACATCCTTACACTAAAGCGTTATTGTCTGCGATACCAGTGCCTGATCCTAAACCACGCGAACAAAGAATTATTTTAACAGGAGACGTTCCGTCTCCGATTAATCCACCCTCAGGATGTTATTTTAATCCTCGCTGTCCAATAGCTACAGAAGAATGCCGAACAAATTCTCCACAATTGAAAGAAGTTTCAGGTCTTCATTATGCTAGCTGCCTTAAAGTTTAATTTTTTATTTATATTTTTTTTAATATTTTCAGCATGCTCGCACAAAAATTCTGAAAATAAATTTTCGTTAATAGATGAAGCACCGGCAGTCAACAAAATATTTTCTAACAATTTAGACTTTGAAATAATACCTAAATCCACTGATCAGTATGTTTTTGCAATAGGTGATATTCATGGTGACGTTGAGATTTTAAAAAAAATAATTTTAGCAACTGAACTTTTTGATAAAAATTTTAATTGGATATCAAAAAATTCCTATTTAGTTTTAACTGGAGACTATGTAGATCGTGGATCTGAAACAAAAGCAGTACTTAATTTTTTAATTCAACTTAAAAAATCTGCACAAAATAGAATTCAAATTTTATCAGGAAATCATGAACGCATGAGACTCATTGGTTGGTCAAAAGATGCTCCCAAAGAAGATTCATCGTTTGAAAAAACCCTATTTCTTATAGAACCCTATTCGAGTTTTATTTCAAATTTACCTATCATAAAAAAATAGGTCCCTTTGTGTTCATGCATGGTGGAATTGATTTAGATTCGCTTGATATTTTTAAAAATGATTTTAACAAATTTAATTATCAAGCTGCTAAGAATGTAAAAGAAATTATTAAAACATCAAAAGAAAAAAACCTCTAAAAGACTGATTCTAGGGCACACGATTCAAGAAGATCGCAATAATATGTTTAAAAATAAATTCCATGAAGATCGTTTGTCACTTATAGATGTAGCAAACTCTAGATTTTACAGTTCTGATACTAAAGGTGCTTTTCTAAAATTAACGCTCAAAAATAATACCGCTGAAGCTTTTGAAGTTGATCGAAAAAACGGACTCAGATCAAAAATTAATCTTGATAAAAAATAATTTAATTAATTTATTTTTTAATTAATTCACTAATACGAATTTTAAGCTTATCAATATCAAATGGTTTTTTAATATAATCATCAGCTCCGACTTCACGTGCGCGTTGAAAGTCTTCATCAGAAGATTGCCCAGATAAAAAAATCAATGGAATCGATTTTAAATCACGATGTTCTTTAATCATTTGAGCAATTTCAAATCCATTAATCCAAGGAAGCCTTACATCTAAAATAATAAAATGTATTTGATGATCATCATCTAATATTTGTGTTAATTCTGCGGCATCAGCTGCTAATTTTGGAGTATATCCTTCAGATTCTAATATGCGTTTTAATGAAGTTCTTTGCGTTTCATCATCTTCAATAACTAAAATATTTGTAGGGTTTAATTTATTTTTTACAGTCCTGAACTGATTTAATTCTACAACTGGTTGTTCTGACATTCTCTGCTTAGTCAATTTTTCAATTTTCTGAATTAATGTCTCAGTACTAAATTTTTTTGTCATAATTAATGACCATGGCCTTGATCATCTAACCATCTTTCAGCATCAATAGCAGCCATACAACCTGTACCTGCTGCAGTGATTGCCTGGCGATATATAGGGTCTTGCACATCACCTGAAGCAAAAACTCCCGGTATATTTGTGTATGTAGTTCCTGGCTTTGAGACTAAATAGCCTACATCATTCATATCTAATTGATTTAAAAATAATTTTGTATTTGGCTGATGTCCAATAGCTATAAACAATCCTTGAAGTTGTTTTTCTATAATTTCACCTGTTTGAGTAGATTTAATTTTTAAAGCAGTCATTGATTTTCCATCACCGATAACTTCTTCAACAGCAGAGTTCATGATAAATTCAATCTTTGGATTTTTCTTTGCACGATCATACATTATTTTTGAGGCTTTAAACGATTCACTTCGATGAATAATATAAACTTTGGTGGCAAATTTTGTTAAAAACTGCGCCTCTTCCATAGCAGTATCACCGCCACCTACAACAGCTACGTCTAAATTTTTAAAAAAAGCGCCATCACATGTTGCACAAGCAGAAACACCACGGCTCATATATTTTTTTTCTGAAGGCAAATTAAGTAATTTTGCACTGGCACCTGTGGAAATAATAACTGTATCAGCTTGATATAAAGTTTCGCCAATATAAATCTTAAAAGGTCGATTCGAAAAATCTACTTTAGTCACATTTTTAGTAATAAATCGTGTTCCAAATCGTTCAGCTTGTTTACGCATGACAGAGATTAAATCAGGCCCTGTAATTCCATGATCAAAACCAGGGAAATTTTCAACTTCTGTAGTAATCATTAACTGACCTCCGGCTTCTTCACCTTCGATCATTAATGGATTTAAATTAGCTCGACTAGAATAAATGGCTGCTGTTAATCCTGCTGGGCCAGAACCTATTATAATAACTTTTTCATTTTGTGTATTTGTCATTTGAACAATTTAGCTTAATTCTAGATCCGAATCAATAAACTCAAACATTTGACTAGCTACTTCAGAAGCTTCTAAAGCTATATTCTTTAGTCGCGGGGCAGAGTTTTCTGGCAACAGGTCAGTTTTAATATACCCTGGTGAGAAGAGTTTAATTCGAAGATGATGTTTTTGTTCTTTCATATTTTCCGCCTGAAGCGTCGTTATTAAGCCCTTTAAAGCATGCTTAGCTGCAGCATAACTTGAGGCTTTAATATCTGGACTAGACTCAGCAATTTGCGAACCTACAAAGCATAGATTCCTTAATGAACTATAACTATTTTTATTTGTTAAAATCAGATGAATCAGCTGCGCTGGATAATTAAAATTGACATTAAAAGCCCATTCATGATCGCTCCATTTTTTGTCTTGATACAAGCCATAGGGACCTCCGCCTGCGCAATAAATAATATCAGTAGCACTAAAATTTATTATTTTATCAATAAATGTAATCTCCACAGGAAGTTTAGAAAAATCTTGATTTAAAAAATCTACATTTTGTAAGCTACTGTTGGTTTCTATTTTTCGAGATACCAATAAAAATTGAGCTTGAGGATTTTGCAAATATAATTTTTGAAATAGAGCCTGCCCTAGACCTCGACTTGCTCCCAGAATAATAATTTTACGCATAATTGAATATTTCATAAGCCAAATTTAAAGGCTAGTTATTTAAAATCTTCTATACTTCGAATGAATTTGTCAGTGAGGATTTTATAAGTAATTGAAAAGATTGAATATCTAAGCCCATGGTGTTGAGATTTGAGTTGACTAAAAGA
>JAYUJM010000013.1:0-10605 GCA_043765175.1 Pseudobdellovibrionaceae bacterium
TCCTTCTTCGGCAGTTCCTTGAACCTCCACAAATTCGCCTTTGTCATTCATTACAAAATTCATATCAGTTCCAATTTCTGAATCTTCTTCATAATTCAAATCAAGAAGTGGTGTCTTGATGTTATTAGCTTCATGTAAGCCAACTGAAACTGCAGATACATAATGTTTAAGTCCAAGTCCTTTGATTTCACTTAAAGCAGATAGTTTTTTCAGCGCTAGTGCCAAAGCTATAAATCCACCGGTAACTGAGGCCGTTCGAGTGCCTCCATCGGCATTAATGACATCACAATCGACTATAATTTGTTTTTCGTTTAAAGTACTTAAATCCACTGCAGCTCGTAAGCTTCGGCCAATCAAGCGAGAAATTTCTTGAGTTCGGCCTCCTGTTAAAGATTTATCGCGTTTAATTCGTGAATGAGTCGATCGAGGGAGCATGCCGTATTCTGCTGTGACCCATCCAGCACCAGTACCTAAAAGCCAAGATGGTGCTTTAGATTCAAAAGTGGCTGTGCATAAAACCTTAGTTCTTCCGAACTCAACCATCGCAGAGCCTTCAGCATATTCTGAAACATTTGGGGTAATAATTATATTTCGAAGCTGTTGATTCGAGCGACCATCAAATCGTTTGTGCATATTAATTCCTTTGAGATATGAATGAAATAGTTTTTACTGATTAAGTCATCAAAGTCACTCAAAATAATCAGGATTTGCAAGACTTTTTAATATTGAATCAATAATTAAATTTTGTGTCTGACTACTGACTAATTGTTTGAGTTCATTGGGGTTTGTTAAGTAACCTAGCTCAAGTAAAAGGCTAGGTGCTTGCACATTTTCTAAAATATAAAAAGAAGCAGAACGCATTTTAATATTTTCAAGTGGCCAATGAGATCCAATTTTATAAGCCCAGTTGAGGCTTTTTTTAACGCGACCTAAATTTTCTAAATCACTCATGATGACAGATAAATTTGAATCTGTAGTTGTTTTAGTTTGACTAGACTTATTTATATTTTGAAAGAAAACTTCAGCACCACTAATTTTTTTTGAAAAAGCAGAGTTAAAATGCAGACTCAAAAACAAATCAACAGGCAAAGAGTTTGAATTTGAGATTTTGACTCTGTTATTGAGGGATAAAAAACTTTTATTTTCTCGGGTCAATAAAATATTTAATCGACCAGCATATTTTTCTTTACTTTTTAATTGCATTTGTTGTGCGAATAAAAAGGCCAGTTCTGATTCAGCAATTCGTTGATTATTTAGTGTTGTTAGTGCACCTAAATCTTGGCCTCCGTGTCCTGCATCAATAAGAATATTTAATTCTTTTGAAAAAACATGAAGACTTGAAAAAAGAATAAAGGTTAATACTAAACGAAACATTAAAACATAATACCTTAGATGTTTTCAGAGTGTAACACGACCTATGACAAGTTTTAGACTTGATTAATTTGTTTTAAATATAAAAAGATAAAATATTTTTACACAGAAGTGATTCAAGACTATAATAATCAAGACTAAATTAACAATTGAAACTAGGCGGAAAAATGAATAAAGAAATTCAGAAAATTAAAATTATAACCTTGGCGATCGTACTTTTATACTCATTTAATTTGCCAGCTAAAGGAACTGCTACTTCAACAGTGTCAGATAGTTTAGAAACGGCACAAATCGAAGCAGAAGAAGCAAAATCGGATCTTGAATCTGCTAAAATTGAAACGGCAGAAGTAAAGAAAAGACTTGAAGTTGAAAATAAAAAAAATGCAGCTGCAAAAGCTGAAGCTAAAAAATCTTTTGAACAGTCAAAAAAACTAGAACAAGAGCTGGCGCAAGAGCAAGTTAATGCAGAAAAAGAAATTGGTTCGCTGAAAAATCAAATTTCAGAAGCCGAAAAATTAAAACTAACAAATGAAAAACAATCCGAAGAATTGCAAGCAAGAATTAAAAACACTAAAGATTCAGTTGTTAAAATGCAGACAAAAAAAACTGAAACTAAAGATCTTTTTCTGAAATCAGAACTTGCTACCAAGGAATTATTAACAAAAAATAAAGCCAGCGAAAGAGAACTTGAAGCTGTCAATTCTGAAATAAATAAAATTCAAAAAGAAGTTGCTGATGATCAAAAAAAGTTTTCAGAATATCAAGCCGCTCAAAACAAACTTAAAGCTCAAATTGCTAAAAGTCAGTCTGATTTAAAAGTTGAAGAAGCTAAGTTAAATTTAGAAAAAACAAAAATGTCAGCTGAAGTAAAAAAGAATGAGTCAGAAGTCGGTAAACTTAAGCAACAAGAAGCCGCATATGCAACGTCACTGGATAAAGTAAAGAAGGAATTAGGCGCTTTAGAAGTGACTAAGAAAGAAACTGACATGAAATTATCTGAAGCTGAAAAGCAACTTAAAGATTCAAAAAAAGATGATGAAAAAACAAAATCTAAATATGAATCTTTGTTGTCAGATTTCGGAAAATCAAAATCAGAATTAAATAAAACAACAGCTGAATTGAACAACCAAGTCGCCCAGCTTAAAAGAAGTCAAGCTACACTAGAGCAAGATGAAAAGCGACAAACTGCAGAACTTCAAAGAATGACAACTGATAAAGATAAAGTCTTGGATTCGCAAAAAAAATTGGCTGAGCAAATAAAAAAATTAGAAGACAATATTGAGTCATTAAAAAACAAAAAAGGAATTAGCGAATCTGAAATTAAAGCTGAAAAAGTTAAATTAGAAACGGAAAAGCTTAAATGTGGGCAATTCATAATTCAATAAAGAATTGGACTTTTTATAATTTAAGTGAACATGAAGTTCATCTCATAGTTCAGACTTTAACGTCTAATGAACGAAGAATGACTTTTTTAGCTCGGCAATCAGATATTCATACTAGTTCTGAGTGGATTAAATTGGAGGAAAATATTTTCCCCAAATTTTATCAAGCTGTTGCTCAGGACTCAGCTTCCTTTGAAATCTATCAAAATAAATCCTTAGAAAAAAGTGATGAAGCCGATTGCTTTGTCATTCGTCCTTCACGTAAACACCAATTACGAATTCACGACCGTAAAGAAATTCCTATTCAAGTGATTATTGAAGGTCAAGGGCAGCAATTTAAATCAGAGACAATTGACGTTTCCGAAGGCGGATTGTATTTAAAAGAGATTATTCCAGATTGGTTATCAGGTTATTTTATAGTTAAAATGACAATGAATTCTTTAACCTATCAATTGGTTTGTAGTCTTGTTGAAGATCAAAAGATTCGTCAAAGAATTCAAATTGTCAGTGAAGAAAATGACAGGCATTACTTAGATTATAAAAAATGGCTTAATTCAATTTAATTAGTTTTTTAAATAAAGCAAAAGAACTATTCCAATTAAAATTCTATAAATTCCGAACCAAAAAAAACCATATTTTTGTACTACATGAATAAAAAATTTTATGGCTAACAAAGCAAACGCAAAAGAAAGCAGAACTCCTAAAATTAAATCTGTAGTGTTTTGACTGCTAAGGATGTCTTTAATTTTATATAATTTATAAAAAGTAGCTGTTGTTAATGTAGGAACAGCTAAAAAAAATGAAAATTCAGCGGCCTTTTTTTTTGAAAGACCAAAAAATTGACCTGCTATAATAGTAGATGCAGATCTTGAAACGCCTGGAATCAATGCTAAAATTTGAGCGAACCCTATAAAAAATGAATTTTTGAGATTTAATTGATCACTTTTTGTTTCATTTTTTTTAAAATAATAATCTGTTAAAATCATTATAAGTCCACCAACTATAAGTGCCCAGCAGATCAGAGTATAGTTCTCCATCCATGAAGTAACATGTTTTTTTAGAACAAAACCTAAAAGTGCAGTTGGAATAAATCCAATAAATAGTTTCTGATAAAACAAGTAATCCCATTTGAAATTTTTAAAGTAAATAACGATAACTGCAGCGATGGCGCCAAATTGTATTATGACATCAAAAGCTTTAGTGAAATCGTTGGACTCAATCCCCATCAATCGATTTGCTAAAATAAGATGAGCTGTCGATGAAATCGGTAAAAATTCAGTAAGTCCTTCGATAAATGATAAAATAAGTATTTCTAAATAACTCACTCTTTGAGTATGTCAAAGAAATGACTTTAAGGCTAATTAAATTCTACAGCTTTTCCAAGATGTGGTAAACGAATCTGACCATCGACTAACGCATGTTGGCCTTCTAGAAAAACATCGGTTGGCCATCCTGTTAAAGTCATATTTTCAAAAAGTGACCAATTTGATTTTGAAGCAAGCCAACTTTTTTCAACTTTTTGTGATTTTTTTAAATCAACTATTGTCAAATCTGCATCGTAACCGATCTGAATTCTTCCTTTGTTTTTGAGACCAAATAATTTGCGCGGATTTTCAGATAGCAGCGTAACTAGATGATTCAGTGAAATTTTATTTTTCGAGACATGATCTAGCATTGAAACAAGAAGCGTTTGTACCCCAGGCATGCCAGAAGGTGAGCTTGGGTATTTCTTGTTTTTTTCTTCGATTGTATGAGGCGCATGATCTGAGCCAATGATATCAACTGTTCCATCATGAATCGCTTTCCAAAGAAATTCTAAGTGACGTCGATCTCGAATAGGAGGATTTTGTTGGGCGAGTGTTCCCCATTTTTCATAACACTCAGGAGCAGAAAAAGTTAAAAATTGAGGTAAAATTTCAACAGTGCAAATGTCTTTATTTTTGGATAAAAACTGCATTTCCTCCATAGACGAAACATGTAAAATATGAACTGGTCGTTGAAATTGACGTGCAAAGGCGATAGATTTTTGAGTGGATATTAATGCGCTTTCCTCATCGCGCCAGATTGGATGGGATTGAACATGAGCAGAATTTTCAGCTAAATACTTTCGTGCGCGAAGTCTTTGTTCATCTTCGCTATGAATAATAACTGGACGTTTTCCATTTTGCAGAATTTTTTTAAAAACCTCATCTTCATCAATCAGTAAATTTCCGAAAGAACTGCCAAGAAATACTTTAACACCTGCGCAGTGAGGCATTTTCTCGAGAAAGTTCAAATGTTCAGTATTATCAGGGCTTCCGCCAATAAAAAATCCGTAATGACAATGAGCTCGATTTTTAGCGAGCTCGCATTTGTGAAGAAAATTTTCTTCCGTTGTTGTGCTCGGCGATGTGTTTGGCATTTCAAAGATTGTTGTTACGCCTCCTAATAAAGCGGCTCGAGTGCCTGATTCAATGTCTTCTTTGTGAGTTAAGCCTGGTTCTCGAAAATGAACTTGAGAATCTATAACCCCTGGCAATACATGTAGATGTTGAGCATCAAACACTTGATGGGCTGTATCGGAGGGCTTAACTGAAAGGCTTGTAATTTTCCCATGACTAATACCAATATTTAAAAATTCATTTTTGATTGATTTAAGGGTTGGATCAAAAGCTAAAGTCATTCCATTTTTTATAACGAGATCATAGTGATTCATATGCTGAACATAGCAAAATTAAATTCTAAGGTCTAGTCTAGTGTTGTAGAGGTCTAGATAAAAAATATCTGCAATTGCAATTCATTAAGTTATTTATGAAAATAAGACATGAATCATTTTTTAGATTGGTATGCCGAGCACAATAAAACTGTCATACAGTTATTGTTTGTTATTATTGGATTAGGTTTAATTTATTTGATTTATCGATTATTTTTTATTACCTCTGCTGAATCAGATCATTCGCCTGAAGTTAAAAAAAGCACTCCACAAAAAAATGTTGATCCAGTTAGTCCAATAGTTAAGTTAAACACTGCAAACGAAGTCAGTGAAAGTTCTAAAGTCATTCAGACAGAAAATGTAGTGAATGAAACAATTGCACTTGAACAAGTCAGCAATCAAGCTATCGAACAAAAAACGCAGCAAGATTTAGATCAAGCATTAATACAAATCGAAGAGCTTAAAAAAATAAAACTTCAATTGGATGAAGATTTAGAAAAGCAGAAACAAACTGAAAAAATAATTCAAAAGGAACTTGAACAAGCTAAAATAGAAATTAAAGAAACTGTTAAAGAGGCTGCTAAGGGCGCTAAAGAAACTTCAGGCTATAGCTATGTTGATACCAGCCAGTTAGTCGGCGATGAAGCGTTGGTTAAAAAAATAGATGAGCTTCAACTTAAATTGCAAGAGTACGATATTATTTCTGATGATATCGCTGAATTACAAGATCTTCGTAAGGAAAATGAACAACTAAAAGCAGAATTAAATAATAAAAGTTAAACAAGGATATTTATGAAAAAAGTCTTTTTTGTATTTTGTTTTGTAAATTACCATTTTTTACAAGCAGCCATTCCAACATCTACAAGTTCATTTGATAAATCGTGGCAAACAGTTAACAACCAGTCAGCATCAATGGAAACGCGATGGGCTGCAGTCATAAATTCAATACAATTAGCTCAAGCTGATGATTTTAAAAAAATCAATCATTTAGCTGAGGATAAAGAATGGTACATTCGAAATGCTGTCCTTGTAGGATTAGATCAATCTGGAAGCGATATGGTTTATGATATTGCTAAAAAATTAATAACTGATAAATCACTTGTTATTCGGTCAGCAGCAGCCGACATACTCATGAGATTGAATAATGATGATATTAAAAAAATATTTTCAACTGAAATAGAAAAAAAATACAATTATAGTGGTTCAAATAGCTTATGGATTCGCGCGCAAATGATGGAGCATCTTGCAAAAAATCCAAATCAAACTGAAAAATCTTTTTTTATAAAATATCTTCACGATAATGACAGTCAGCTTGCTTTTATAAGCACTAAAGCATTATCAAAATTAACCCAAGTTCGTTTCGAAGGTGACTCGAATGATAAAATTGTAAAACAGTGGAAAAATTACGCCCGTAACCAGAAATGGTAACGGACGAATTCACTTCTTAAGTTGAATTATAGCAAGTCAAATTATATCAAGTTAAGCTATGGGCCAATAACATTTCCCGATACTTAGGAAGCGGCCAAAACTCATCAGCAATGATTAATTCAACCTGGTCGCAAATATCTCGTAATTTAAAGCTTGCAGGCTGAACTGTTTGAACGATATCGTTCATTCTTTTTTCTTCTTGATGAATAGATTGTGATTTATTAACTAAGTTTTCAAATTTCTCCAGTTCAGATAATAATGTCCCATAGACAAGATCAACTTTTTCTAATCTTGAATTAAATTGTTTCATACTATTTTTTGATAGTGAACCATGACTAATTTGTATCAATGAATGAAGTTGTTTTTCAATAGCAGGTACTACATAAGTTTTAGCAAGTTCAATCAAAGTTAAATGTTCAATTTCTAAAGATTTAATGTAACGTTCAATTGAAATATGATAGCGACTTTCAATTTCTTCTGCTGTTAAGACATTGCTTGTTATTAAAAACTGAATTGATTTTTTGTCTTTAAAAACACTCAATGCTTCAGGAGTTGTGTTAAGAATTGGGAGTCCACGTTTTTTAGCTTCTGCTTTCCATTCATCAGAATAGCCATTACCAGAAAAGCGAATCGCTTTTGTTTCTTTTACAACTTGTCGAATAAGTTCCATGATAGCTTCATCACGTTTTTTCTTTTTGAGTAATTCTTTTAAACGCAATGAACATTCTTTAAAGCTTGTGCTGACTGCTGCATTGAGAATAGCCATAGGTACTGCTGAATTTTGCGATGATCCGACAGCACGAAATTCAAATTTGTTTCCTGTGAAAGCAAATGGACTTGTTCTATTGCGATCAGTGTAGTCTTTAGAAATATTTGGAATTTGACTAACCCCTAAATCAATAATTTGTTGTTCTGTCGCTTTTAAAGTTTTTCCAGATTCAATCGTATTAAGAATGCTTTCAAGAAGTTCTCCTAAAAAAGCTGAAATAATTGCTGGTGGAGCTTCATTTGCACCCAACCGATGATCGTTACCAGGGCTAGCAATAGCTGCGCGAAGCGTGGCTGCGTGATCATGAACAGCTTTTACTGTAATAGCAAGGCAAGCTAAGAATCGTAAATTTTGATGGGGTGTTGTTCCTGGTTCAAGAAGGTTTTCACCCTTGTCATTAGCCATTGACCAGTTGTTGTGTTTTCCAGAACCATTTACTCCAGCAAAAGGTTTTTCATGAAGTAAACAAACTAGTCCATGTCTGAGTGCAGTTTTTTTTAAAACTTCCATGGTTATTAAATTGTGATCAGAGGCTATATTTAAGTCTTCAAATATAGGAGCAAGCTCAAACTGACTTGGAGCTACTTCGTTGTGTCTTGTTTTAATTGGAATACCTAATTTATAAAGTTCAAATTCACAATCTTGCATATATTGCTTAACGCGTGAAGGAATTGCTCCAAAATAATGATCTTCAAGTTGTTGACCGCGAGCTGCAGCAGAGCCAATAAGAGTTCGCCCAGTCATTACTAAATCAGGTCTGAGTGAAACAAAATTTTTATCAATTAAAAAGTATTCTTGTTCAATGCCTAAAGTAGTTTGTACTTTTTTAACATCAACATCACCAACAAGTTTTAAAAATTCACAAGCTGACTGAGACAATGAATCAATCGATCGAAGTAAAGGAGTTTTATTGTCTAAGGCTTGTCCATGATAACCAAAAAAAACAGTGGGAATGCAAAGTGTTTTCCCATTAGCTTCTTCAATAATAAATAATGGAGATGATGGGTCCCAAGCCGTATAGCCTCGAGCTTCAAAAGTTGATCGCATGCCGCCAGAGGGAAAAGAAGAAGCATCTGGTTCGCCTTGAATCAGTTGTGATCCTGTAAAGCGCTCAATCACGCGAAGCTCAGAGTGATTCGCATATTGAATTGAAATAAAAGCATCGTGCTTTTCAGCGGTGCTTCCAGTCATGGGTTGAAACCAATGACAAAAATGAGTAACCCCTTTTGCAACAGCCCATTCTTTCACAGAAGAGGCCACGGATTCAGCCGTTTCTTTGGGAAGTTTTTTTCCGTGATCTAAAGTTTTTAAAAGATGACTGTAATCATCCTTTGGAAGTTTTTCTCGCATTTGAGCTAATCCAAAAGTCATACAACCAAAATATTCTGAAATAGGAATTTCTCGTCCAAATTGATCAGTCATTTTTTGAGTGGGAATGTGTTTTGTTTCAATTGCAGTTTTAAGCGCATGAGCGCGCATTGAGGTCTCAGTGGCCATGGGTAATCCTTGTCTGTTTGGATCTCTTTGAATAATTTTAGCCTAATGTTTTAGACTAATATTTTAACTCAAAAGAAATCAATTTGATTGCAGACTCTTAAAAACGAATCTTTAGGAATAAGCGCTTATAGAATAGACTATTTGCTGTTGTTTTTCAAGAATTTAAATTAATCTTTATTTTATGTCACAAAAAATAGTATTCACTAATTTTCAACTTGTTGATTCAGAATTTAAATCCATTAAAAACAACCAAGCTTTGCTTTCAGTGAATGGAATCATTACTGATTTTGGATCTTCAGTCAGTTTACTAAAAAAGTACTCGACTTTAAAATGTATTGATTTGCAGAAAGCAAAAATTTTTCCTTCGTTTGTTGAGTGTCATACTCATTCAGTATTTGGAGGCTCGCGGGCTGATGAATTTGAACTTCGAAATCAGGGTGTCAGTTATTTAAATATTGCAAAACAAGGTGGCGGAATTTTGTCGACAGTGCGGAGCACTCGGAAAATGACTCGTCAGCAATTACTCAAAATTTCCCAACTGCGTGTGAATCATTTTTTGAAACAAGGTGTGTCTACGCTTGAAATAAAATCGGGTTATGGTTTAGATCTAAAGTCTGAAATTAAAATGTTAGAAGTTGCGTCACAGCTTAAAGGACCTCAAATAATAACAACATTTTTAGGAGCCCATGCAAAACCTGCAGAGTTTCAGACTCATCAAGACTATTTAGATTATTTAATTCAAAAAGTTTTTCCCATTTTAAAAAAGAAAAAATTAACAAGACGTGTGGATATTTTTATTGAACAAGGTTTTTTTGATGTTAAATATTCTGAAAAATATCTTCAGCATTTTAAACAAAGTGGCTTTGATATCACCATTCATGCAAATCAATTGTCTCATTCAGGAGGAGCGCAGTTAGCAGCTCAAATGAAGGCTGTGTCTGCAGATCATGTGATTCATTTGAAAGATCGAGATATTGCAAATTTAAAAAAATCAAATACAGTGGCTGTGCTTTTACCAACAGCAGATTTGTATATGAAGTGTCCGTATCCACCCGCTAGAAAGTTGATTGATGCCGGAGTGGATGTTGCGTTAGCAACTGATTTTAATCCTGGAAGTTGTCCTTCCCAGGATTTAATGCTTGTTGGAATGCTTGCGCGCTTAGAAATGAAAATGACTTTGTCTGAAGTTTTTAAGGCCTATACAATTAATGCCGCTAAGGCTTTGGGTTTAGATAATACTCAAGGTTCGATTTCTATTGGAAAGTTAGCCAATTTTATTTCAACCAAAGCTGAGCTCAGTGATTTTTTCTATTCGCCTGGGTTTATTCCTGAACATCAGCTTTATATAAAAGGCCAAAAGATAAATAACAAAATGCGTTAATAAATTTAAGACTCTTAAATTTATGTTGTTAAGTTTGATTTTGCTTTCTAGGCTTCAGATATGGCGGCAAGTTATTCTTCATTTT
>JAYUJM010000014.1:0-10521 GCA_043765175.1 Pseudobdellovibrionaceae bacterium
CAGTGCCAATGCGAGGTCGACCTAATACATCGGCATACATGTTACATACAGCGCAGGTTGTTGCAGACCTTAAGAATTTAAGTTTAGAACAGCTCTGTGAACAGACACACAAGAATGCGCATTGTTTATTTAAAAAATTACAAACAATTTAATAAGAAGGAGTCTATTGTGGCAAATATGAAATTAGGGATAAATGGTTTCGGACGAATTGGTCGAGTCTTTTTTCGTGAAGCCTTTGAGAAATTAGATATTGCAGGAATAAATTCTTTAGATTCAATTGAAGGTCTTGTTCATTTGTTAAAGTATGATTCAGCTCATGGAATTTTTGATGCTGAAGTAACGCATGATAATGAAAACATTATTATAAACGGTAAAAAAATTCCTGTCAGCGCGATTAAAGATCCAGCTCAAATTCCATGGAAAAAATGGGGCGTAGAATTAGTTATGGAGTGTACTGGGGCCTTAAAAGGAAAAGAAGATTATCAGAAACATCTTGAGGCAGGAGCTAAAAAAGTTTTTGTATCAGCTCCCGCTGATGGTGTCGATTTAACTGTCGTTTATGGAATTAATCATCAACAGTATGATGAAACTAAACATCAATTTTTATCAAATGCATCATGCACAACAAATTGTTTAGCTCCACTAGCTTCAGTATTACATACGGAATTTATAATTAAAAGTGGAACAATGCTGACTGTGCATTCTTATACAAATGATCAAAAAATATTAGATGCTTCTCACAAAGATTTGCGTCGTGCGCGATCAGCAGCATTATCTATGATTCCAACAACCACTGGCGCTGCTAAGGCTGTGGGTCTAGTTTTGCCAGAATTAAAAGGTAAAATTGATGGATTATCAATACGCGTTCCAACGCCCAATGTCTCGGTTGTGGATTTTACTTTTAACTCAGAAAAACCGATGACAGTCGAATTAGTTAATGCGGCTTTAAAGAAAGCCTCTGAGACAAATTTAAAAGGAGTTTTAGGATTTGAAGAACAAGAATTAGTGAGCATTGATTTTAATGGAAATAAACTATCGTCGATTGTTGATAGTAAAACAACAATGGTCATTGGTGGAACTACGGCTAAAGTTTTATCTTGGTATGATAATGAAACTGGTTTTTCATGTCGTATGGTTGATATGGCCTTATACATGATGGGAAAAAAATAGTATGTCAGATGGTTTAAAAGGAATAAAAACAGTTCGTGATTTTGAACTTAAAGGTAAGACTGTTTTTCTTCGTTGTGATTTAAATGTTCCGTTAAGTATTGATTCAAAAATTACAGATGAAACGCGAATCAAAGCCAGTCTTCCAACCATTCAATTTATTTTAGAATCAGGCGCTAAATTAATTGTTTCATCTCATTTAGGAAGACCAAAATCAAGTGCGGATAAGCAGTATTCTATGGAACCTGTTGCTAAAAGATTAGGTGAATTATTAGATGTAGAAGTTGTATTAATGGAAGAACCAAGTTCTGAAGGTGTTAAGCATATTTTATATGGACCCATGAAAAAACAAATTATTTGCTTAGAGAATCTTCGATTTGATGAAGGAGAAACTGAAAACAGTCATGAACTAGCACAGTCATGGGCTGCGTATACTGATATTTATATCAACGACGCTTTTGGTGCTTCACACCGCGCTCATGCTAGTATTGTTGCACTTCCTGAAATTATGCAAAAAAAGGGAGTTGGATTATTAATCGAAAAAGAAATTAAAATGCTTGATGGATTATTTGATGCTCCTAAAAAACCTTATATTGCAATATTGGGTGGTTCAAAAGTTTCTGATAAAATTCCTGTCATAGAAAAATTAATTAATGTTGTCGATGGTTTTGTTATCGGCGGTGCAATGGCCTATACATTTTTAAAAGCTCAAGGGCATCCTGTTGGAAAATCACTGGTTGAAAACGATAAGCTGAAATACGCAAAAGAAATGATTGAAAGAATTGAAGCTCGTAATAAAACGTTACTTTTGCCTTTAGATCATGTGATCAGTTCAACTTTTAATGATACTGATAATGTTAAAACAACCAAAGACAATAAAATTCCTGACGATCAAATGGCTTTAGACATTGGTCCCCAGACAATCAAATTATTTTCAAAATGTTTATCAGAAGCAAAAACAATTTTCTGGAATGGTCCGATGGGTGTTTTTGAAAAACCAGCATTTTCAAAAGGAAGTTTTGCAATTGCGGAAGTGCTTGCAAAAAACCCAAACACTAAAATTGTAGGTGGTGGTGATTCAGCAGCAGCTGCAGAGTTGTCAGGCTTTGCAGATCAAATGACACACATTTCTACAGGTGGTGGTGCCAGCCTTGAATATTTACAAGGTGAACGCTTGCCTGGATTAGAAATTCTTAAAGCCAGAAAACAATCTGAAGTTGTAGATTCATAGGCTCATTCATATAAAGTATAAAAGGATTTAAGTGAAAAAGAAAATTTTTGCAGCTAATTGGAAATTGAATAAAACGCCAAGTGAAGCGAATAATTTCGTTTTTGATTTAAAAAGTACTTTATCAAATGAGTTTTATTTTCAAAATGAAGTATTTATTTTCCCACAAAATTTTTCTTTAGACGCCGTTGCAAAATCAGCAATCAATTCTAAAATTCAATTCGGTCCTCAACAAATTCATAGTGAAATTAAAGGTGCTTTTACTGGTGAAAATTCACTTGAGATCGCACAAAAAATGGGTTCGAAAATTTGTCTTATTGGGCATAGCGAACGTCGACAGTTTTTTAGTGAAACAGATAAAGCCATAAACTTTAAAGCCAAACTTTGTCAGTCTATGCATATAACTCCGGTGGTATGTATTGGTGAATCATTAGCTCAACAAGAAAATAATGAAACAGAAAAAATATGCTTAGATCAACTTAAAATAGCTGTTAACGATCTTGATCAGCAACAAAGAATTGTTTTCGCTTATGAGCCTGTTTGGGCCATTGGCACGGGTAAAGTGGCTACAGCTGAACAAGTTAAAAGCATACATCATTTTTTATTCACTCATTTAACAGATGTAGGATTTAAAGACTTTCAAATACTTTACGGCGGTAGTGTTAAAAAAGAAAATGCAAAAGAATTGCTATCAACACCCCATGTTGATGGATTTCTCATTGGCGCAGCATCACTAGATGTCAAAAGTTTTTCAGAAATATGCTTAAGTTAACGAAGTTGTTTTAATTAGAGATTTTGTATTTTTTTGAAACAGATTATTTTGAGAATCTTTAACCTAAAAATTGAATTTTTATGTAGTTGAGTTCAAAATTAACTGAACAACTAAGGATGTACAATGAATATGACTAATTCAAATCTGCCAACTGAATTTGTACGAAGATGTCATATTTGCCAACATACAACAATAAAAGAAAATGACCCTGTTGAAAATTGTGATCATTGCGGAAAACATTTTTCTCCTCATTTATTTTCAATAGACTACAATTTAGAAAAAACTTTCACTTTAAACTTATCAGAGCTTAATGAAAAAGGTCTTTTAGCAGAATACCCTCCCATTTATGGATTAAGCTTGTCTTGGTGAAGATGACTATGACTATAAAAAATCAATAAGCTCATTAAGTGCTATTTTAATTCTAACTGCTAGCCCAGCTAATTCTATCTGATCTAGAGTTAGGCTCAGTTCTTTATTTAAATCTTCCTGATTTAATTCTAAATGAGCCTTTTTGAGTAGGATTTTAAATTCTCTTAGAGTCATCTTTTTTAAATTCTTGTTTTCTTTTAAATTTGAATTGATATTTTGAAGCCTTAATTGAAGTACATCTAAATCAGGCTTTATTCCAATTTTTTTATAGATGTAGTAAATATCATAAAGATCACGATACAGTCTTCGTTCGTTCCAAGCTGCTAGTTTGTGTGAAAGTGCTACATCAAAACTCATAATTCGTATTATTCTTGCAAGCTGATTTGTTTTTTTAGCTAATGCTTGCGTCGTCATTACATCTGATTTGCATTCTAGATCCACAGTAGCTTCAATTTGTGCTATGGCATTATAGACTTTAATAATTATTTTAAAATTTTTAGAACTTATTGATTGGCTGATATCAGCATCTTCAATTTGGTTTACTATTTGCATCAAACTTTTTTTAATTTCATTTTTTGAGCTATAGGGAACAAATACATAATCAAGATCAATTGTTTTTCTTGGTGCGTCAGCAAGAGTCAGTAACATGCCACCTTTAAGTAGTGCTCGATCTTTAAATTCAGTAGCGACCTCGTGGATAATCCAAATAAATAAATGATCATTAGTAATATTCTTATTAAATTTCATTTTTCAAACCCAAAATATTTTGAACATATTTAATAAATTTTTTGTTTTTATAATGTGATAATATTTTTTGAATTTTTTTAATATCGAATTGCTGAATATCAATATCTTCAGATAAGCTGAATGAAAATTTCATGCCCTTGGTCTGAAAGTATAAACAATCAATAAGTGCTTTTTCTGGAATAGCTTTCTTAATTCCATTTTGGATTTCAAAGAAATTATACATTTTTTCATCAATTGATACATGTTTGATTAAAGTATCTTTAAATTCGTACTGTCGGTTTTTACCTAGTTTGACTGATCTTATAACTAGAGGGTTATAGGCTCCTATTTTTCCGCTTTCAGCGAGTATTGTTTCAAAGCTAATATAGGAATCTTCGCAAATTTTTTGACTTAAATATTTTAAATTGTAATTTTCAGATACATATAGCCCACGACAAAAGCGATTAAGCAGATTGAGTTTTTCAAACTGTCTTAGGTCACGATAAAAAGTATTTGTATGTTTGAACGGAAAAAGAATAGCTAAATCTTCGATCGTAAAAATTCCATTAAGTACTATTTCAAGTTTTTTTAAAAGTAGCATTTTTGTTCCATTTATTTTCATAATGACATTAATTATACATTAGTATGTAGTAATTGTCAATATGAAACAATAAGTTATTGAATTTGTTAGGCTTATTCAGTTGTCTTGGTGATCACTTCCAATTAAATTAGAAAAATGAAAGTTACATTAGCCGATATAGAAAAAGCTCGTCAGGTTATACAACCCCATATTGATCAAACAGTTTGCGATTACTCTCGAGCGGCATCTAAAATTGTAGGAACTGATATTTATTTAAAATTAGAAAATACTCAGCGAACGGGTAGTTTTAAAATTCGTGGTGCTAGTTATAAAATTTCAACTTTAACTGAGTCTGAAAAAAAAGCTGGAGTTATTGCTTGCTCTGCAGGAAATCATGCTCAAGGTGTGGCTCTCAGCTCATCAACTCACAATATTAAATCAGTGATTGTGATGCCAGTGAATGCGCCATTAGCAAAAATTGAAGCCACAAAAAATTATGGTTCAGAAGTAATATTGTTCGGTAGTAATATCGACGAATCTAAAGAATACTCTTATCAACTCGCAAAAGAAAAGGGTTACACGTTTATACATCCCTATGAAGATGAGCAAGTTATTGCCGGGCAAGGAACATTGGGGCTTGAGATTTTAGAACAGATTTCTGATTTAGACAGTGTTGTTATTCCACTGGGCGGAGGTGGTTTGATCAGTGGCGTTGCTGTGGCTTTGAAAAGTATCAATCCCAAAATTAAAATTTACGGTGTGCAAACAGCAGCTATTCCTACAATGTCGCAACTTTTTCACACAAAAAGTTTTGAAGAGATTCCTTCTAAAATCACAACATTTGCTGATGGTATTGCCATTCGAAGACCCAGTCAAAAAATTTTTGATTCTTTCATTTCAAAATATGTAGATGATATTGTCACAGTAACCGAAGGACAGATTGCAGAAGCCATCGTTTTTTTAATGGAGCGAGTAAAAACTGTGGCTGAAGGCTCTGGTGCAGTTGCGCTTGCCGCTGCATTTAACTGTAAGATGGATCTAGGAAAAAAAACATGTCTATTTGTTTGTGGTGGAAACGTTGATCTTAATACCATTTCAGGTGCCATTCAGCACGGACAAATTCAACGAGGTCGTTTGTGTGAATTGTCAGTGATCATGCCTGATATTCCGGGTAGCCTTAGTTTGCTGACGAAAATTTTAGCTGAAGAAAAAGCAAATATTTTAGAAGTTCATCATGATCGCATAGGACAAGATTTAGGTATGAAAGAAACAAAAATTGATTTTGTACTTGAAACTATTAATCACGATCATATTTTAAAAATACGCGAATCAATAAGTAAGATCGGTGCTCGATTCGCTGGGTAGTGGATTTTTAAATCTTCCAACCAAAAGATAAAGTGTCGCCGTTTTTCAAAGTATAATCTCCAACCTTTGCAGTTGAGTTATTTAATTTTATCCATCTTTTTGAGTGATCATATTCTGATTGAATTCCAAACACCGATAAATTTCCGATTTGTTCAGATTTAAAAACAAGCTCAGTGTGATAGGTGCCATCTAAATTCTGCATTACTTTTTGTTCGAATAGGTTTAATTGATCGAACTGGATTCTTGAGTTTGATAAAAAAATATTGTGTGTTTTAGCCTGACAGCGAATTTGCATTAAATAAGTAGAGTACATATTTAATAATCCGTCTTTTTTCTTTTCAATAGAATTAATTGTAACAAGATTTTTTTTCATAATCTGACGACTTACTTTTTGAAGTTCGAAATTATAATTTCCAGTTTTGTGAGCATTTGACAGTATTGATTTTGGCGGAAGTATAATTTTAAAATGATCCAAAATCGGTTGAGCAAGAAAATTTTCTAAGTTATAGAATTTAATCAATTCAATAACTAAGCCGCTTTCGACAACATGCGAAGCTGTAGATAGTTGATTCTGTCCTGTCAGAACTAAGCTTGTATTGGCGAAATCACATTTAACAGTTCGGATATTTTGTTTTTCATCAATCAATAAGTTGAGCTTAATTGTTTGCTGCTCTTTATATTTGATCATTAAGCTGGACTCACCAAAAGATTTAGAATCGAATTTTTTATTAAATAAATTTTTTGCTAAAGTGAACCACTGTTTTTGAAATGAATCTGAAGAAATTTCATTGATATAAGTCTTAAATGAGAAAAGCTTATTGTAATTTTTTATATTATGATTAAAAAAAGCAGAAAATTCAGCTTTAAAACTTGAGCTATCGATTAGAGCAGCCCATAATAGTGTATTGATTTTTGTGCTTTCAGTTAATGGTGAAAGTGGGATTTTAAAATCAATAAGTAGGCATTCGCTATCCCAGATAAGAAATAAGTTTTCAGCTAAACAGCTAATAAAGAAAACACGATTGTAAGAAGTTCCGCCATTTTCAGGGTCGTTACTGATAAAAATATCACCGACTTTAAATTGAAGATACTTTTTTACAATTTGAAATAATACAATTCGACTTGTTGTCGTTTTAAATGGGTCTGCATCTTTTGAAAACAGCAGATCTCCCTTTTTATTCAGTAAAGAGGCATTTTTAAAATGTCCTAACAGTGATGATAGTTTATAAGATTCAAGATGTGATAATACCATTATTGTTTACCCACTTGATCAAATATTAAAGCAGTCCATCGAAAATGATTTTTTTTATTTAAAATGAAATTAAAGTGACCAGTGTAAAATGGTGTTTTACTGCTTGTCAAAATTCTATCGCAATCGAATTGAATCAGTTCCTGAACAAGACTTTTAAGATCCGATTTATTGAAAGTTTTTCCTTCAGTTTTTTGGCCATGTTCTAAAACTTTAAACTGTGAATTTATTTTACTTTCAGATAAAGAATTATTCGTCATCGGAAATAGTTCGCTGAGAACAGAATTCTGTTTTATTTCATCTAAAAAAATATCTAATACTAATGACTTTACACCACGCCCGCCAACCATCGGGCCCGGTTCTGAGGGGCTAGGATGTGATGAAAACTGCAAGAGTGAGTTTTGATCAATATAAATTTCGGTTAATGGATGAAGTGATAAATTTTCAAAAGCGTAGTGATTGCGTTGTATTTTTCCCCAAGGGCTTTTCCAATGAGATTTCTGTTCGTTTTTTAGAGCAATCCAATTTTCTATATCAAGATGAACTATCTGATGACTTTGGTTTTCAACTTTTGAATTATTTTTTTCAAAAAAACTATAACCTAAAAAGTCAGTAGCACTGAAATAAAGGTCACAGTTTTCAAAAGTACTGGTGAACTGATCTTTGACCCAAAATTGCAACTGAGAAGTTGGGAAAAACTCATTTATTTCTTTAAAAAGTTCATCTTTTGTTCCCTGGATTCCAGCATTAAGAAGTACTTTTCTAATTTCTGTTAAATCAAAAGGTTTTGAGTTTGTAAAAACCTTAAAATTTAATGTGTCGAAAAAATTTGAAATAAAAGGAAGACATTGATCGTTGGATCCAAGATGAATAACGACTTTGTCAGTATCTGGATTAATCTTTTTTAGTTTTTCAAACTTTTCTCTTAAGTAGGGCTCAAGTTTTTCAGAATCAGTTTTTATTTCCTGAGTGAGTGGAATAATTAAACTCGTCGCAGCAAGTGATATATTTGTAGACTTTTCTATTGTATAGCTATTTTCAAAACCAGCATTCAAGACTTGAATAACACTGCCACCAAGTCTAAAGGTTTTAAGTTTCTCTAGATAACGAGTTACGGCATAAATATTTAAAACAGTCAGATTTTTTGAATCAAGGTCAGCTTTGCACGCTTGAAGAATATTTTTGACCGAACTTTGTGGCAAAAATATATTTTTTTTGTAATAACTTTGTCCTGATTGATCTAAGGCCTCAATTTCGCAATAAGTTTCACCAATATATAGAGCTAAATTAACTTGAGTCTGTTGCGGGATCATAATAGTTTGAAGAGCTTAAAGTCGAACAAGCAAAAGGTCAAACATGAAAGTTTCTGCAGAAATATTAAACTTAGTTCCCTATAAAACAGGTAAACCCATTTCTGAAGTTCAAAGAGAATTTGGACTTCAAGAAGTTTATAAATTAGCAAGTAATGAAAACCCTTTAGGAGTCAGTGATCGAGTTAAAGAAGCTGTCAATAAAGCACTTTCCTCGCAGCATCGATATCCTGATCCTGGCTGCTTTGAATTAATACATAAAATATCGACTGTTTGGAATGTGCCAACCACTCAAGTGGCTATTGGAAATGGTTCGAATGAACTTATTGACTTATTAATTCGTATTTTTTGTGAGCCAGGGGATGCAATCTTGACTTCACAAGCGGCATTTGTTGCCTATCAAGTTTGTGCTCAAGCAGCTCGAGTTAAAGTGAAAGTAGTCGATTTAAAACCTGATTTAACAATAGATTTAAAAGCCATTGCGGATCATTTTTTTCGTCATCCAACTTCAAAAATACGACTGATTTTTATTCCAAATCCTAATAACCCCACAGGAACAGTTGTGGGTGGTGCGGAAATGGATGAATTTTTAGTGCGGCTTGGAAACCGAGATGATGTCTTACTGGTTTTTGATGAAGCTTATACTGAGTATGTTAGAAATAAAGATTTTAAACCCGCAGCTCAGTTTTATAAAAATTATTCAAATGTTCTTGTTTTAAAAACGTTTTCAAAAGTTTATGGTTTAGCGGGTTTTCGTTTAGGTGCCCTTTTAGCTCCTGAGTACGTGCTCGAATTTTTAAATCGTGTTCGTAATCCTTTTAACGTGAATGACTTGGCACAAGTTGCTGGGCTTGCAGCACTGGATGACTTTGAATATATTCAAAAATCTCAGCAAATGACTTGGCTTGGTTTAAATTATTTTTATCTAGAGCTTGATCGTTTAAAATTGAAGTATTTTAAGTCTGATGCCAATTTTGTGTTATTTGATACCAAAAGAAATGCTCAATATTGTTTTGATAATTTGCTTAAAAAAGGAATTATTTTAAGACCTGTAGCCAATTATGGTTTTCCTAAATATTTGCGGATGACAGTTGGTGATTCATTAGAAAATGAAAAAGCAATTGCAGCAATTGAAAAAATGCTAGCTGAGGTTCCTGAAATCAGTTAGCTTGATCAATTATTTTGAAATATTATTTTAAAAGAAAGTAAACCATAAATGGGATATGTAATTACAATTGACGGCCCTGCTGCTTCTGGAAAATCTTCAGTCAGCCGAGAATTATCTAAAAGATTAAATATTCCTTGGGTCTCAACGGGGGCATTTTATAGAGGATTATCTTACGTTGCTTTGCATTTAAAAACAGACTTAGAAGATCCAATAGCGTTATCAAATCTTTGTTTTTCAAAAATATGGAGAATAGTTTTAAATACTGAAAAAACTGAAGTTTGGTTTCAAGATCAGAATGTGACAGCCTTTATTTCTCAAGAAGAAGTTGGTAATATTGCTAGTAAAATAAGCCATTTCCCAGAAGTGAGACAATCGCTTTTAGATCATCAAAGACAATGTGCTACAAACTCAATTGGTTTAATTGCTGAGGGGCGTGATTGCGGAACAGTCATTTTTCCACATGCAGAAGTAAAAGTTTACTTAACTGCAAGATCTGAAGATCGCGCCTTTCGTCGAGCTCAGGAGCTTGGTTTGGATCAAAATTTATTGCAGAAACAACAGAAACAGCGGGATCAGCAAGACTCTAC
>JAYUJM010000015.1:0-10448 GCA_043765175.1 Pseudobdellovibrionaceae bacterium
CGAGGTCCGATGTTATTCAAAGCAATGGATCAATTTTTTAAAGATATCCTTTGGGGAGACTTAGATTATTTAATTATTGATTTACCTCCGGGCACTGGAGATGTTCAATTGTCTGTAGCTCAAAAAGTGAAAGTTGATTCAGCTATAATTGTTACAACCCCTCAGAATATTTCCTTAATTGATGCCAAAAAAGCTGTCGATATGTTTGAACGCACAAGTATTAAAATAGCTGGTGTCGTTGAAAATATGTCCTACATGCTAAACCCTGTTGATGGATCAAAAATACAACTTTTCCCTAAAGGTGAAATTGATTCCTACTTAATTTCTAAAAAATTAAAAAAATTGGCTGAAATTCCTTTTAATACAAATATTTCACTTGGATCTGAAGCTGGTATTCCTTTATTTGAAAGCTATCCTGAATGCATAGAATCTTTTGAATTTGCTAAATTAGCCGAAACTGTAAAGTAATAATTTAAATTAATATTTAAATTGATATTTTGTGATAAGGTAATTTGCGAATATATATTTAATTGGAACTTTTTATTTAATAGTTAAAATAAAATCCCATTTTGAGAATTTTAAGCTCAAACCGAACCTGTTGATTCGGAAGAAAAAAACTAATATAAATTTAAGCTTTTTAAATTTTAACCGATAAGAGTCTATCGGAGATTTTATGTTTAAGAAGAAACTAGATATCTTTTTTGTTATCTGTAGCTTTGTTTTCTGCTCTTTTTTATTTCAAAATTGTATGAAGATGCAATCAAGTATTCAATCATCACCTATCAATTTCGGCTCTACTGTTCCTGATGGAAAAGTGCCAGAAGGCCCCCAGGGAAATCCAGAATCTCCAAAAAATTGTCCAGCACCATGTTTAGCATTATCATCGATTGCAGCTGTGAACGGGCAAATCATTATACCAAAGGATAAACACTACTTTTTAGATAAAAACATTGATTCAAATTCTTTGCAAGTTTTAGGGAATCTATATTGCGTTGACAATAAGGATTACGAAATTAAAGTTGAAACACTTTATATAACTGGAAAGTTTATATGTGGAACTTTTGAGTCACCTTACTCAGGAAAGCTAAATATTCTTTTGAAAGAAAACGATCAAAAACCACTGACAGGTCGAGAATTTCAAGAAAAACTAGGAAGAGGTTATACTGATGATGAATTCAAAACAGAAGGCAATCGAACAGTCTACTACAGAGCCATCGTTGTCGCTGGAGTTGGTTCTGAACTTCGTTTGACATCTGTAAGTAAAACTAAGATGACCCGTTTTGCACAGAATATAAATCCCGGTGATTCAACTTTCAAAATCAGTAGCGCTGTGACCAACTGGGCTGTTGGCGATGAAATAGCGTTTTCTCCGATTGGTGGAGATTATCAAGATGGAAAAAGGTTAGCCCATGAAAGTGCAATCATTAAATCAATAAATGGGGATATAATTACTGTAAATTCACCACTCAAGAATACATACTATGGAAATTTTATAGAAATCTACCAAGGTTCAAAAAATAGTTACACCTTAGACATGAGTAATGAAATTATAAATTTATCTAGAAATATTAAAATTCAGCCATTCGATCCATACTCTCAATTAAATCCTGATCAAGATGTCTCCGCTCCTGGTGGGCATGTCATGGTCCATGACAAGGGAAGTGCTTTTATTGATGGCGTAGAGTTTTTGAAGATGGGTCAAGCCGGCATTATGGGTCGCTACCCTTTTCATTGGCATTTAGTGGGTGATGGAACAGGTCAGTTTATTAGAAATTCTTCGATACATCATAGTTTTCAAAGATGCTTAACTGTGCACAAAACAAATTCTACTTTAGTTGAAAATAATGTTTGCTATAATTTTCGTGGGCACGGAATTTTTCTAGAAGATGGTGACGAGATCAAAAATAAAATTAAAAAAAATGTAGTCATAGGTTCTTATTATCCACATTCAAGTAAAGAACTTTTATTTTCAGACAGCCCTAATTTAAATGGTGCAAAAAATGATCGCTTTGCTACAGTTGCCAATTTTTGGATCAGTAACCCTGACAATGAAGTAGATGACAACATCGCAGCAGGTTGCATTGGCACAGGATTTTGGAATTCATTTGAAAAAGATTCCAGAAATATTTTTCAAATCAATACACTTTCATATAATGGTAACATAGCACATGCTTGCTTTTTAGGGCACACGTGGGATGGTGGACGTGAGGCCAACAATTCATCTAATAATACAAACAATAAAAAAGATTTAAGAATAGGTATATCTCATTATTCGCCTTCACAAGTTCCTGTTTTTAAAAATATGATTTCGTATCGCAATTACAATGCAATGTATTTCCGAGGTCAAAGTGCTATTTTTGAAGAAAATATAGCAGTTGATAATTTAAATCCATTTTTTCCTGCGCACCACCAATTACTAAGAAATTCTATAATTGCAGAAAGCTCTCGTGGAAGCCCTTTCGGCGCTACAAGATTAAATTTATATGATGGTCCTTTTGAAATAGAAAATGTTTATTTTTATAATTCGAACAATTTTAATTTTGAAGGCGTTGGTGGTTCAGGTAAATTTTCCAATATCATCAAAGGTGCTAAATTTTTTGGAACACCACTGAGAAGAATAGCTGAAACAAGCTCGGGAGGTCCTGGTGGCGCTTCAGTACTGATGGATTTGGATGGATCTCTTGGCGAAGGGCCAGGGATTATAGTCGATGCTATTGGTTTTGGTGGCGTAACTCCAGGCTGCAGAGAAGTTAGCAGGCTTGAAACCTTCAGGATTTGCCCTTTAGACATGAATTTAGCAATTCTTAGGGTCGATTGGAATTTGAACTCAGGTTTTAAATACAAATTACGACGTAGTTCAGATAACACAATCCGTGGAACTGGAAGTGATGATTCCTTTAGGCGCGATCGAAACACTTCGGTGATGTCTAATTCAATTATTACTTATCCAGAGCGTGATATTTACGAAGTCTTACCGTTTGAAGACGGTCGATATCAAGGTCGACGATTCAACGAACAGCCGCTTGATTTTAAGTTTTTCGGAAATAGATATGGAGTCAACGGAATCGTCAGCATTAATATGGAAAAAGGTGGCTGCAGCGTCAATGCTGAACGAAAAAACTCTGTCGGCGAATTAAGATCAAGCAGCAACTCAAGCTATTACGTCGAAGGATCTATGGTATACATCAAGTTTGTGGCCAACGAATTATTGTATTTAATAACACCAGGAAACTATAATCGTCTTTCACAAGAGCATCAAACGGTAAGGACAATTTCTTGTCCTTAAAAAAAGTTTAGTTTTACTGGGTGAGTTGAATGACTTGCAGATTAAAGACAATCAAATTTTAACTGCATAATAAATGTTGTATTATGGTCTTAAATAATTACCAAAATAAGACACTAACAATTAGACAACTGTAGTTAATTTATTTATTTACAGTATGTTTTTTTTAATCTAAAACGCCATGTTGATTTTAAAGTGGCCTCTTTGTCGCAGTATTCAAATTATGAAAAAAAACAATGTACTCATACTTGTCAGTTTTGCAATTGGTCAATTGACATCAAATTTCACACATGCAGGTGATCGAGTGGCTTATTTCTCGCCTTCCGAGATGAAAACCTATAAACAATTCAATCAACAAATCACAGATACTGCAGCAAAATGTTTAAACACTAACTATTTAGAGTGGAAAAAGTTTTTTGCTGAAAATGGATTTTCATATTACTACGGCGATCGCGATATCAATTATAATACTGAAAATAAAAGACTAGATTTTTTAAAAAGTGTAAAGAAAAGTACATCCGAATTCGTAACTCAATTTAATACTGATGCGAACTTTAGAATTAAACAAAAAACGATTCCTGCCCGAATTTCAAAAATAAATAATGATCCAAACTTTATTGAAAACTTCAAAAAAAATGTAGGCTTTAAACCAATGAGTTGCATCGGCTTAACTAGAAAATGCTTAGCAGAAGGATTTGATTCTGTTGACAATTCAATTATTAAAAATATTTGGAATAAAATTGATAGCAATTTAAAAGACTCAGATATGGGTGGAATGAATCTAATCAAAAATCTGCAAAAACTAGGATGGAAAGTTTTGTACTGGAATCCTGATCCCAGTCAAAACAGTGAATGGGATCAACTCAATGTAAAAAACTGGGTTACTCCAGAATACTTACCTAGAATGAAAGTTGTTAATTTTGATACAGGAGCCCCGATTCCCAATAAACCTGGTCAATATTATTACTACAGTGCATGGGGCATGCATGAAAGCCATTATAAAAACATAATGAATAAAAACCGATACTTTGACGTTAGAGTCGACGATAAAAATTTACTAGTAAATACAAAAAATGTGACACCCCTGGTTTTACAAAAAGCACCTTATTACATCGGAACTGCTCACGTCGGGTATCATGTGTTTTCAGGCTATAATGGTCAAATTTATGAAGGCCACAGTGAAAGATCCTTAACAGGCGGAACTAACTTAGAGCATGGTTACTATAATCCTGCAACTAAAGGTGGATCTCCGAAATCTACTTTGTATGAACAATATAGAAGTGGAATAATAGTTGTCCCGCCTGGTTATTTAGAAAATTTCTTATAATACAAATTCATTCCCTAAAACTATTTAAATTAATTTATACAGTTTTTCGGTCTAAGTATTCATTGTAAGTCATATCAAAAGTGCGTAATTGATTTTGATCGATTTCAAAAACACGTGTTGTGATTTCACGTAAGAAAAATCGGTCATGGGAAACCATCATCACTGTTCCTGGAAAACTTTTAATAGCATTTAATAAAACTTCCCGAGACCTGATATCTAGGTGGTTTGTCGGTTCATCCAGAATCAAAAGATTAACAGGATGCGAAAGAATTCCAGCTAATATGACTCGTGATTTTTCTCCGCCAGATAAAACAGAAATCTTTTTTTCAACTTCTTCTCCAGAAAATAAAAAAGCACCTAACAAATTTCTTATCGATCCTATACTTGAATTCGGCAATCGCATTTCAACTTCTTGTAAAATAGTTTTATTAGGATCTAAAACATCTAATGAATTTTGCGAAAAATATCCTACACTAATACTAGGGCCTACGTTACAAATGCCTGATGTCAAATCAGCTTGACCAGTGATTATTTTTAAAAAAGTTGATTTTCCTGCGCCATTAACTCCGACGACAGCCACACGATCCATTCGTTTAACCAGCGCTGTGGCATTAGCAAAAACTTTTTTCTCGCGCCCGTCTGACAAATTCCATACTTTTGTTAAATTTTCAACTTTGACAACTTCATCTCCTCCGCGCGGAGGATTTGGCCAAACAAAATCCATGGCTCGTTCTTCGATAGGGATTTCAATACGATCAATTTTTTCTAATTTTTTAACACGTGATTGCACTTGTGCGGCATGCGAAGCACGCGCGGCAAATCGTGCAATAAATTCTTCTTCTTTTGCAAGCATATCATCTTGTCGTCTTGCTGCTGCAATTAATTGTTCTTTACGAATATCACGCTCTTTTTCATAGAAATCATAGTTTCCACCAAAAATCGTTATGGCTTTATTAGCAATTTCAAAAATTCTAGTCACAAGTCGATTCAAAAATTCTCGATCATGCGAAGTCATTAACACGGAACCTTTGAAATTTTTCAGCCAAGATTCTAACCAAACAATAGATTCAACATCGAGATGATTCGTAGGCTCATCCATTAATAGAACATCAGGATTTAATAATAAAATTTTTGCCAAGCTGATTCGCATTTTCCATCCACCGGAAAATTGACCCACATCAAGAAGCATATCTTCATTTGAAAATCCAAGACCACCAATAATTTCTTTGGCTTTAGATTCTAAATCATAACCGCCTATATTTTCGAACTCAGTTTGCAATTCTCCGTATTTTTCAACGGCAAAAATCATTTCAGCTTCAGTTAAATTTGGATCTGATAATTTTTCTTCAAGTCGTTTTATTTCATCAACAATCTGATTTAAGTTTCCTGTAGCCATGACCTCTTTAATGACAGATCTTCCCTTCATGTTTTCAATATTTTGGGAAAAATAACCTAATCTAACTTTATCGGGCTTACTAATGCTGCCTTGATCTGCGGACTCCTCATTCATTAATAAACGAAATACAGTTGTCTTACCGGCTCCATTAGAACCCACAAGACCAACTTTATCGCCAGGGTTTAATTGAAAAGAAGCATTTGAATATAAAATTCGTGTTCCTTGTTGTTTTGTAACGGCATTAAATGAAATCATGGTGTCTCAATTCTGTTAAAAAAGTTATTTTATATTCAATTTAGCATCTCAAAATTATCACTAAATCTGATTCTAAGACAATTTTTATACTTTTTTGAGAATAATTTAAAATAGATGGAAATACAAATCCTACCTGAGTTATTCTGTATTCACAGCAAGCATGATGATTGAAAGATTGATCAAAAGCATTAAGGATAAGATGCTAAACAAAGGATCAACAGAAAGTGACGATTATGCGAAGAGTTTTTAGTCATAACGATAAAGTTCCTAAGTGAAGTCCTAGTCCTGCTCTTAAGTTAGATTTGTTTTAAAATGAACATCAACAATTTTATAAACAAGGAGGCACTAGCGGATTTATTAAATACATCTTACTGATGTATACTTCCTTTGCCTCAAGGCAAAACTCGAGGAAACTCGAGTGACGCAAAGCTATAGGGGCTTGTTCGAAAGAATATGCCAGCCAGTTGCCAAAGGTGAAATAAACCTGCGGTGAAAACTGCAATGGAAGTTATATACTTTAAAAAAAATATATTATATTGGTTTCATTCCCCCTAACCTAAACCGTTTTCGACGGTTTAGGTTATTTTATTTGATCTATTTTTTTACAGGAATTTTTAAATTCAATCCTTTATTGATCTTATTCTTTCGATTCAAATTATTTTCTAAAATTAAATCATTCATAGAAACTTTATACTTTCGAGCAATACTCGATAAGGTTTCACCATTTTTTATTTTATGTATTATAACCTCATTAGATATATTGAGATTATCATCTGAGCTTTTTTTCGTTTTAGCTTTTTTCTCTACTAAAGGTGTGCGATCAGGTACTACAATCTTTTGTCCTAGTTTTAATTTTTTCTTTCGAGGGAAATCATTCAACTCACGTAAATAGGCAATATTTGTTTTAAATTTACGAGCAATAGTAGAAAATGTATCTCCGCGTTTAACTTGATAGTACATTGTTTCATCCTGATCAGGAATAAAATCAACAACACTGGCTACACTTTCATTTTCTGCTTTTAAAGCAACATCTCGAGTTCCTGGAGGAATTCGTAAATTAAGCACACCATTCGTTAATGGCGCTATTTCACCTTTGTAAATAGGATTTAAATCTTTAAAATCTTCATAATTCACATTCATTTTTTCTGCTAATAATCGTAAATTCATTGGTTGTTTAAATTCTATAACATCAAACTCTATGGGTGGCATATAATCAATTCCATCAAAACCATATTTGTCTGGATTTTTTGCTATCATTTTCGCAGCAATATATTTTGGAACATAATCATCTGTTTCGCGCGGCAAAGCTGTTTTGTGTTTAGCTAGCTCCCAAAAATCTTTAGTTTTATATTTTCGTACTGCTTTTAAAACTCGACCTTCTCCTACATTGTAACTTGCCATCGATAAATACCATGAGTTAAAAATCTGATACAAATCCTTAAAATATTCAGCTGCAGCCTGAGTTGCTTTTACTGGATCACGTCGTTCATCGATCATTTTGTTGATTTCAAGTTTATATCTTTTGCCAGTGCCACGTATAAACTGCCAGTAACCCACAGCCGAAGCATGCGATCTTGCTGACGAACTAAATCCCGATTCAATTAAGGCAATATAAAACAAATCCTCAGGCAACTTATTATCACGTAAAACTTTTTTCATTAACGCTTCATAACGTGTCGACCTTGCAAGGTAACGCTCCATATGTGGTCGTCCACGAGTTTGAAAATACTTAACCCACATTTCGACTCGTTCATTCACTTCGATTGGAATAGTTTCCAGTTCCTCAGTAGATTGAGATGATCCTTTACTCGCTGAAGGTTGAATTGAATTTTTATTATCTACACGAAAATTTTTAATATCTTCCGGGCGAGTCTCCTGATTTTTTAAGCTTGATTGACAAGATACAAACAGAAAAAGGATTAAAAAAATATTTACAGTCAGCTTCAAAAAAAACCTCTCATCTTGTTGGTATAAAAACTTTTACTCACTGATAATTTTTTTAAGAGTTTCAAACTGTTTTATCAAATCATTTTGGTCAAAAGTCTGTTTTCTAAATTGTTCAGGCGCAAAGCCTATCATTTGAAAATATTGAAAGGCATCTGTCAACTGTGTTTGATAACGTTGCTTTAGATCAAGCGGTAGATCATTTAGTTTTTGGTAAAAATCACTTTCTACTCCAATTTGACCGCCTGAAGCCTTACCGAGCAAATGCTCTAGTAACAAGTAAATCAGATTGACGCTTTCACTACCGACCTGCTGATAATTTTGATTCGCAATGGCAGATTCAATTTTTTGAATTTTAGCTTTAAGACGCTCTTGATGAGTCGGATTACTTTTAATTTGGCTCAGCGCTCTATATAACAAAGTACAAAACGCTAAAATAAATATTAAAATAACTCCAACAAAAATAGTGTTTCTCTTTTTTTTCCATGAAAAATTTGAAGGCCAAACTAACAACGGACCTATTTCTTTATTGACCTCATTTACAACCCCACTAGATGACGAATTTTTAATTGCAGTCTGAGGGTCAGCTTCCAAAGCGGATAATTGCAACTCTTCAGTAGATTTAGTTACATATTTTTTCAATTGAGGGTCAAAATACGAAAATTGGATGACTGGGATTTTAAATTCACCTTTTTTACTTTGAACTAGCAATAATTCAAACTCTTTAAAACTTTGACCATTTTTAAAAAACTTAGAATTACTTTTCGTATCAAATAGACTTAAATTTTCTGGCCAATTAATCGGTGGTAGCTCGATCAATTTAGCATTACCGTAACCTTCAAAACGCAGCTTCAAAGCAAAAGGCTGACCTGCTTTAACTTGTAAATTGTCTATTTGTGTTTGAATTTGAAATTGTCCAACTGCTCCTGAAAAACTTAATGGTTTATCTTCAGCTGGTAGTGCATTCACTTGAACTGGAATTCTTTTAGATGACTTAGTAAATTCATGGGGCTGCCCCCATCCAAACTGAGTCAGATTTCTAACAGTCGCTTTTATTTTAAACTCATCAATGACAGCAACTCCTGCTTTTATAGGAAACAAAGCATGACTGGCAAGAAGAGCTCTTTTATAATCTACTCCATTGACCCGAACAGGCGAAAATTGAAGTCCAGGAACTTCTTCAATTATTTCTTTCCAAAATCCTTTTAAATCTGGAAATTTTGCACGATCTAAAGAATCGATATTACCTTTTACATAAATGTACCAATTCACAGTGACTTGTTCGCCCTCATAGGCAGCTGTTTTATCTGAATCTGCTTGTATGAAAAAAGATTCATTATTATTAACATCTAACTTAACGGAAGGAATTTGCGCTGGATCTTGTCCGAAACCACCTAATCCTTGGCCAAGCCCTGAACCACCACCTTGCATTTGTTTTTGCATTTCTTCAAATATCTTTTGTCGCTGCTTCAGCAATTGAGAAAACATATCGTCTTCAACAGGTTGACCAAATTGATCCTCATCCTCAAAAGCTCCACGAGTTTTGTTTCTCTGAGTATTTGATTGTTGCGAATTTTTTGCCACATTCACTAAAATTGGTCCAACTGTTTTTTTTAATGCATCAATACTGATACTGATTGGTCCAATTGTGATTGTTCCAGCTTTATTAAATTCAACTAAATATTCGTAATGCTGAGACACTGTTTTTGAAAACTCAGTTTTACCATTAATTATATTCATTCTAGAAGAATTTGATCTTCCACCATTAACAGATTCTAGAATCTTATAATCTGATCCAGGATTTAACTGAGGATCTTCATTTTCAAAATCTTCATTATTTGATATCGTCAAAATTAATCGAGCTCGATCACCGACTCCAACCTGATCTGGTTGCATTTCTAATTTCATCGTGGGCGCAGCAAAAAGCGGCTTAAAACAAAAAAACAGCATTATAAAAAACAAAGTTCTACCAATCTTTACCATTTTTCCCCTCAAATTTATTTTCTTTTTTATCAAACTGCTTTTTAATTTTTTTATCTTGTTGAGCCAACTCACCAAGTATTTTTTTTACATCACCTTCTGAAAGTTGCTCCCCTTTAAAAGGTTTAGGTTGATATTTTTGATTCTCTTGCCTGTCCTGCTTACTATCTTGATCTTTCTTGTCCTGATCTTTCTTGTCCTGATCTTTCTTGTCCTGATCTTTCTTGTCCTGATCTTTCTTGTCCTGATCTTTCTTGTCCTGA
>JAYUJM010000016.1:0-3511 GCA_043765175.1 Pseudobdellovibrionaceae bacterium
TACTTTGTGATGCTTCAGAAGGCCCGTTGCCGCAAACTCGGTTCGTTTTGAAAAAAGCATTAGAACAAAATATTAAAGTGATTGTTGTCATCAATAAAATTGATCGTTCGGATGCTCGTATTCAGGATGTGCATAATGAATTGTTTGATTTATTTATTGATCTTGATGCTAACGAAGAACAATGTGATTTTCATACGATCTATGCTATTGCTCGTGAAGGTATGGCGACATTGGATCCAAATGTAAAAACAACTTCATTAGAATGTTTGTATGATGCTATCGTTAATTTAGTACCACCTCCAACAATCAAAGAAAACGAACCTTTGCAACTTATGGTTTCTAACATTGGCTATAATGACTACGTTGGTCGCTTAGCTATGGGTCGTATGCGCGCAGGTTCAATTAAAGTTGGTGATGATATTCTTTGTATTCAAGAAAATGCACAGAAAAAAGTAAAAGTATCTGCATTATTTCAATATCATATTAACTCGCAAGTTCCTGTTCAGGAAATCGGCGCAGGGGACATGGCAATTATAGCAGGTATCGAAGATTTCAATATCGGTGATACAATCACTTCAGCAGCTGACCCTCGTCCATTACCAAGAATTAAAGTAGAAGAGCCCACAGTAGGAATGATTTTTTCAGTTAATAATGGTCCATTCGCTGGAATGGAAGGTAAGCAAGTTACATCTAGAAAAATTTTAGAGCGTTTAGAAAAAGAACTATTGTATAATGTTTCTATTCGTATTGAGAAAACTGAAACGACTGATGCTTTTAAAGTCGTCGGTCGCGGAGAATTACAACTCGGGGTCTTGATTGAACAAATGCGCCGTGAAGGTTTTGAATTATTAGTTTCAAAGCCAACAGTAATCATGAAGCAAGAGGGCGGGAAAAAACTAGAACCAATGGAAATTGCGATTATTGATATCGAAGATCCTTACGTTGGCGCAGTCACTGAAAAACTTGGTAAACGTAAAGGTGTCATGACCAACATGGTAACTAAAGGAACAGGCCGCACACGTTTAGAATTTAGAATTCCATCTCGTGGTTTAATTGGATACAGATCTGAATTTTTAACAGACACTCGAGGTACTGGTTTATTAAATACTCAATTTGATGGATGGGATGACTTCCGTGGTGAAATTAATTCTCGTATGAATGGTGCGATGATTTCTGATCGTAAAGGTCAAGCCACTGCATTCGCTATTTGGAATAAACAAGAGCGTGGCGTAATGACTGTGACTCATGGTCAAGATGTTTATGAAGGTATGATTGTCGGTGAACACGCTAAAGATAATGATTTAGTTGTGAATATCACTGAAGAAAAAAAATTAACAAACGTACGTGCTTCTGGAACTGATGAAGCCATTCGTGTTATTCCAGTTCGTCCTTGGACTTTAGAAGCTGCGATGGAATGGATTAAAGAATCAGAACTAATTGAGGTGACTCCAAAAAATATTCGTATCCGTTGTCGTGAGTTAGATCCACACAAGCGACCGAAGCCACAAAAAACAAATAAAGATTAATTTCTAAAAAAGCCTTCGAAAGAAGGCTTTTTTATTTTTCCAAATAAACGCAGCTGAAGAAGGTAGTACCACTTTTTTTAGAGAGCTAAAAGTCTTACAAAAGGAAACATAGTGGCATATTTATTTCAGGATTATATTAAAGGAATAGCTTTGTAAATTATGCAATTATACTTATTAAATTGCTATTTCATAGCTGCTGATATGTGTGTATTTTTAAAACTTAGAAGGAATATTATGAAAAACTTTTTAATTCTGTTTACTGCTCTAATTTCGATTCAACTTCCACTTATTTCTTATGCTCAGCCTAACAAAGAGGATCCATCTGTCGTAGCAAATTTAGATTTGTTAAGATTTTCAGGATTTTGGTTCGAGGTTGCAAGAACTCCAAGTTTTTTTCAAAGAAACTGTATCAACTCTACAGCTGAGTACTCTGTTATAAATTCTGCATCAATTTCAGTACTTAACACATGTTGTAAAAAAAATGGAAAAGCTTCAACAATAGATGGAGTAGCTAAAATTGTTGATGAACGATTCCCTGCTAAGTTAAAATTAAGTTTTTCTTTTTTTCAAAAAGGTGACTACTGGATAACTGAATTAGACCCTAATTACCAATGGGCAGTCATTAGCGCTCCAGGAAAAAAATTCATTTACATTCTATCTCGTGTTTCAAAAATTAATGAAAATGAAAAAAATTTAATACTAAATATTTTAAGATCAAAGAATTATGATGTAGATCAATTGATTTACGATATTCGCTAAGTATTGATTCCAAGGATTTAAATCAATTCCTTCAGTAACTCAATCGCAGGACATATTCGGCTACCCTCGGGCGTTACGTAATCTTTTTTACCATTTAAAGAAATCTGCCAAAATTTTGCTTCGGGATGTTTTTCTTTTAAATAACGTAGTGTTGAAGAGGGTGATTCGTCGCCAAGTTTACATTCAATAATCATGTGTACTTTGTTATTTTCAGTAACTAAAAAATCAATTTCTTTTCCATCTGTATTTCTGAAATATTGCAGATTGAATTCACTTCCCAAGGCGTCTTCTTGAAAATCAACCCACTTTTTTAAGTGGCAGGCTATCATATTTTCAAAGCGATAGCTTTCTTCGTTAACTAAATTCCAATCGTAAAAGTATAATTTTTGTTCTTTTTTAACTGCGCGGCTTAATTTGTAACCGTAAGGGGTAATTCTAAAAAATGAATAAAGTTTTTCTAAAATTTTGCACCACTTATCAACTGTGGCATGTGCCACAGATAAGTCCTCGCGAAGGCTGTTCAGTGACAAAGGTGAACCAACTTTAGAAGGCAGTAATTTAAGTAATAGCTCCATGGAAACTAAGTCTTGAACATTCTCAACTGAATTGACTTCTTCGCGAACGAGTCTTTTTTTATACTCAAGACTCCAACGATTTGTTTCTGTTTTTGATGAAGAAAAAAAAGATTCTGGAAATCCATTGAGATGAAATAGTTCATTTAAATCTTTTGTCGTTTTTCCATCGAGTTCGGCAAAACTTAATGGGTTCATTCTTATTAAGTGATAACGACCTTGCAATGAATCACCACCAAAGCTGTATAAATCAAGTTTTGCACTACCGGTGACTAAAATTTGTTGAGTAGATTCTTTACTGTCGTAAAGTCCTTTTAAATAATTACGCCATTTTTTATATTTGTGTATTTCATCGAATACCCAAATGTTACTTTTAGGAAAAGTTTTTCTAAAATTTTATCTTTTCCTATGTCAGTATCCCAATTCATATAACCGGCTTGACCGCCCTTTAAGGTTTTAGAAAAGTGAGTTTTGCCAATTTGTCGCGGGCCTGCTAAAAAAACCATTTTTTTCTTAAGATCGAGTTCAATCTGTTTTTTAAGGTATCTTTCTAAAAGAGGCATGTATATAGTTTGACGTGTTTTTTACATACTTATGAAATAAACACGCGTGTTTATTTCATAAGTATGTAAAAAACACGTCAAACTATATACA
>JAYUJM010000017.1:0-10243 GCA_043765175.1 Pseudobdellovibrionaceae bacterium
GATTTAAAATCAGCACTTTTTAAAAAGGCTGGCCAAAACAAAGTATGAAAATAAACAATATCTTTTCCAATAAAATGATAGATTTCAGCGTTTGAATCAGCACCCCAAAATTCACTCAATTTTCGATTTTGGTTATTTAAATAATTTTCAGTCGTCGAAATGTAACCCATCGGAGCATCAACCCATACATAAAAATATTTTTTAAGTCCTGTTTCAGAACTGGTTTCACCTGGAATTTCAAATCCAAAATAAGGAGCATCTCGAGAAATATCTAAATCACGCAAATCATCATTGAACCACTCAAGCATTTTCTTAGAGGTTTCCAGCCCTGTATGTTCTGGTAGCCAACTCATTAAATAATTTTTGTAGTTATTCAATTTGAAAAAAACATGCTCGCTTGATTTGATGATTGGCTTTGTCCCGCAAATAGAACACTCTGGATCTATCAGATCATTTGGACTGTATGCTGCGCTACAAATATCACAATTATCTCCGTATTGATCTTTAGCTTTACATTTTGGACAGGTTCCTTTAACAAAACGATCAGGAAGAAACATTTGATCATGAGTGCAGTAAAGCTGATCGATTGGTTTTTTAAGAATATCATTTTTTTCTTTCATTTTTGAAAAGAAAAATTCACATAGTTTTTTATTGGATTCGGAATTTGTTGACCCATACTCATCAAATGCAATATTGAATCGTTTGAAATCGTGGGTGTGTTCGTTGTGATATTTTAAAATATATTGATCAGGCGTTAATCCTGCTTTTTGTGCGCCGATCATGATTGGTGTTCCATGGGTGTCATCTGCGCAAATAAACAAGCAATCATGACCTTGCATCTTTTGAAATCGTGAATAGATGTCTGCTTCAATATGTTCTAACATGTGACCCAAATGAATAGGCCCATTTGCATAAGGAAGTGCACAGGTAATCAGAATTTTTCTTTTATTATTCATACAAGATCCTTGTCGTAAATAAAGACGAAGTTATTATTAATTAAATTTCAATTTGAATTTTATCGAGCAAATCAGGATCGCTCAGTAACATCTCGCCACCACGAGCTATGGCCGTTAGTGGTTCTTCAGCTATTCGTACAGGAATGCGAATTTCACTTTCAAGTTTGGCTTTAATTTCTTTAATTAAAGCGCCACCGCCGGCTAATGTTATTCCTGAATCTATAATATCACTGACAAGTTCAGGTGGAGTGTTTTCAATAGCTGTTAAGATGCCATGAATAATCATTTGAATAGCATCAGATATGGCAATGCCGACTTCTTCAGATGTTAAAATTACTGCGCGCGTAAAGCCAGTATCTAGATCGCGCACATCCATTTCAAGACTGATGATATTTTTTTTAGGAAGTGCTGTGCCTAATTCAATTTTAACTTTTTCAGCTTGATTATCATTAAGTACAATTTTTTTAGTTTCTTTAAAGTATCTAATAATGGCTTCGTCAAATTTATGACCACCCAACTTAAGCGGTTCACAAAAAACAATATCAGCCAAAGCAATGATTGCGATTTCAGTCGATCCCCCTCCAATATCAATAATCATTTGGCCGTAGGGTTCACGAACATTAATTCCAGAGCCAATAGCTGCAGCCATAGGTTCATCAATAAGATAAGTTCGACTAGCGCCAGCGGATTTACAAGCCTCAATAACTGCTTTTTTTTCAACATCCGTCACGCCATAGGGAAGCGAAACAATAACTCGAGGACGAGAAAAGGAAATTTTAGAAATAGCTTTCGATAAAAAATGCTTCAACATAAAACCAGTCGCTTCGAAGTCAGCAATAACGCCATCTTTAACTGGTTTAATGACTGAAATAAAACCTGGATTTTTATTTAAAAGTTCTCGACCTTCAAGTCCAACGCCAAGGACTTTTCTTTTTTTAGGGTCGACATTAGATATCATCACTTCACTAGGTTCATTTAAAACTAAGCCTTTGCCACGTGCTGAAATAAGGGTGTTTGCTGTTCCTAAATCAACATAAATATCGGCGCCAGAGTGTGATGATTTGTTAAATAGCCAACCCAACATATTAGTACTTTTTGTATCCTGTTGTTCCCTCAAAAGGAAAATTCATAAAAACCGAAGCGCTAGAGACAGAATTTTTTAAGTTTAAATTAAACTCACCACCGATTTGAGCAGTATTCCAAGGAAACCAAATGGCTCCCAGCGTAGCTTGGGTGGCAACAACAGAATTATTTTTCTCTAAAATGTAAGTGATAGGCAGCGCCACGTAAGGAATCATATCATGTTTACTTGTACTTGATTTTTTACTAAAAAGTGGAGCTACTTGAATTTGAGTGAAGTTTGCATTTTCATCTCGGACGTAAGAAACAGCTGAACGAATACCCATAGCTGGTTGGTTATCAACATCTGGAAATGGAACCCATTTCAAAGAAGCTTGCGCCCAAAAATCAATTGTCCCGCCACCAATGGTGATCCGACCGTCTGTATTTTCAAACAAATGCATATCCGCAAAAACACTTGCATCAAATCCATTGCCATTTGATAAAAAAGCCTGCGGCGAAAATCCAAGATTAAAATTATTTTCTGGAAGAATTTCTGCGGACTCGTTAATTGATAAATAGGATTGACTTCGAAAACTTATAAACAAAATGATTAAAAATATTTTTTTCATTTCAATATGTTCACTTGAAAACTCAATTTTGACAACTGGATTTTTGAATGATCGTCAGCAATGCTATCCTAAAAATGAATGTTTGACAAAAACGTCTAAAACTTGTGAGATTAACTTGGATGAATAAAATCTCAGCCGTTGTCATCACTAAAAATGAAGAAACAAATATTCAACACTGTTTGAAATCGATTCGATGGGTTGATGAAATTATTGTTTATGATTCTGGCTCAACTGATCGAACTGTTGAACTTGCCAAAGAATTTGGTGCTCAAGTTCATATCGGCGAATGGTTGGGTTTTGGTGCGACTAAGAAAAAGGCAACTAGCTTAGCTAATAATCATTGGATTTTATCTATTGATGCGGATGAAGTTGTTTCTGATTTACTGGCTGAAGAAATTAAACTCCTCCTCCAATCAAAATTATCTGAGGATACGGCCTATTTAATCCCACGAAAGTCATATTTTTTGAACCGTTGGATTACTCACGGTGGTTGGTACCCAGATTATCAAAAAAAATTTTTTAATCGCTTGAAATCGAATTGGGATAATGCAGAAATTCATGAAAAAGTCATTTCAAAAAATTCATTAAAAATGCATCGTGATTTACATCATTTTGTTTTTAAAAATATTGAACATCAAGTGCAAACGAATAATCGATATTCTACGCTTTTGGCAAAGCAGTTGTTTGATGCTAAAAAGTTCTCAACAGTCTATCATATATTATTTAAGCCGATGGTAAAGTTTTTTGAATGTTATTTTTTTAAATGCGGTTTTTTAGATGGCTATTCTGGATTTGTTATCGCAAGAAATGCATCCTATTCGGTATTTTTGAAGTGGACCAAATTGAAGGAAATGCATGATCAAAAAAATACATAATTTTGTGAAAAATTATTTCCAGCCTAAATATTTTATGCATTCAATACTTATAACTCAAGTATCAGGTACGCCTGTTTTAAAAGTTAAAAATTTAGATCAAGTGATTGAATACAAAAATAAGCAAAAAATTGAACGTGATTTTGAATTGCAAACAAATTCAAAAAGTTATTTGATTATGCAATTAAATGGACTATTTGAAACGATCGTATTGCCAGACTCTGATGTTCAATTGGAAGGCAAGCAAGATAAATCTAGCTTCAATGCTGAAGAACTGAATTTAAAAGCTGGAAAAATTTTTTTGAGGACTATTGATGTTCAAAATAAAAAAAATGATAGTGATTCAATTAATTTCAAGTCCGATTTTTTTCAATTCGATTTGAAGTCATCAGCTCAAATAGCACTTTTAATTTCTATTGATAAAAAAACGAGGCAACTCAGTGTTTGCAATCAAGGTGATTCTTTTGATCTAAAATTATTTGATCACGAAGAAAGTCACCTTCTTGAGAAGACTCAAGGAATTCGTTTTAATGGCGTTTTAGATGAAAAGGGTAGTGTCAAATATGACTATCTTTTAAAACAACGAAAAATTCCGCAGGGAAAGTGGCTAAAAGTTGAAACCTGTGATTTAAAAGAAATAGAAGTTATCCAGAAAAAAATAAATGATCAGATCGTCAGTGAAATCGCTGAAAGTAAGAAAAAAGAATTAAATAAAAAGGCTGATAAAATTAAAAATGATGTGCGTTACTTATGTCATGAACCCTACGGTCAACTGAGTGATTGTGCGTATCAAATTAAGAATGATAAATGTCAAAGAAGTCGCTGCAATGCCGAGGGAAAATGGGCCGAACTGACTGAAGTGAGTAAGTCTAAAAATAAGTGTGAAAAAATCGTTCATATTTCTACCTGTGATTATTAAATTTAATTTTTAGTTTTGTTGTCATTTTGCGGTCTCAGTATGAGACGAGATCATCAATAAATTAAACATCTGTTAACAAAAAATGGCTGAATCCAAATCGTTGATTCTAAAAAATCGTTTTTGATTGAGACATCGTCATTTTTTCTTAAATCATTATATACACTTAAGATAAAAATCAAAAATGGCACGAAGCTTGTAATAGCTATTGTATATTAATTTAATTGATTACACAGGAGGATTTATGAAATCGTTGAAACAAGTCACTACACTGATTGCATTAAGTATGTTGGCTTTTGGATGTGCTAAGTCTGCTTCATCAAATTCAAATCCACCGCAAAATAATCCACCTGCAGATGTTAATCCTGTCGTTCCACCAGTCATAATCGATAACAATGGGCCAGGCACGAGCTATCAATATTCATCAGGATCGACTGTTGAGTTTAAACCAACAAATCTTGAAGTTATGAATGATTATGTGGCGACTCACCCATTAAATAATCCAACACAATTTAAAGTTAATGTTAATTTATCACAAACTGATGGCGGTCGATACGGCGGCGAAGTTTCAATTTCGTATGTAGATAATGGTCAGCGATATAATGGAGTTTTTAAGTCAGGATTAGGAAAAAATCAGTCTTTTAAAGGAATGTATGATAACGGTAAATCAGAATCAGAATATAACTATTGGTTTAATTTTGAAAAAAAATTAACTTTTACAGGAGTATTTGAAGACCAATACGGAGCTGTAACAATCACTTTAGTTCCCACAAAAAACACAGCTACATCTGGAAACGATGCTGAACCCATTAAAAATAAGTCTTACAAAGGATATATTTATTATAAAAACTTTAAAGTAGCAACAGCTCCTCATTCTCCGTATAGATCTTGCTGGTTTACTTACAAAGGTCCCTATGACTGTCGTTCAAATGTGATTCAAACGAAGTGCGGGTTATTCCCAGGTGCAGATGCTGGATATAAATTGTTAGGAACTTTTGAAGCTATTGATATGGATAAGGCATTTAATTTAAACTAATTTAATAAACAATAAAACTAATAACTAAAAGAGGTCACTATGAAATCAAGTCAAAAATTAACATTAAAATCAGTCGCTTTATTTGTAGGATTGATTGGTTTATCTGTCGTCTTATTTTCCTGTGGAAACAACAGACAGAACGACAATAATAACTTCAATGCAAATCAAAACATGAACGGTTTTCAAAACTGTAACACATGCCAAGGTTTAGGTGGTCAGCCATTTTTTCAGTCTCAATCGAATGATGTAAATCAATTGATGACTTTAGATTTAAATTATGTGGGATCGACATTTAACAATCAATACAACAATGGGTACAATCAGAATTTTAATAATGGTTTTCAGCCTGGTGTTTCGCCAATCATTAGTTACTCAGGACAAGTTGCAGCACAGGGTCAGTTAGTCATTAGCCAACAAATCAATAGTTTCAACTGTAGCATTCCAGCAGGAACTTACGTGTTGCAAACTGTACAAGCTGGCCAGTGGAGTCAAGCTCGATTGAGTGGTTTAGTTCTTCAAGCCTCTTCAGGGCCTACAAGTATTACAGTTCATATTTCACAGGCTCAAGTTGCTGCAAAGGCTGCAAATCAAGTGGGACAAACTTGGAATGAAGTAGCACAAGTTGGTCGCCTATTTGGTAACGTAGAAATCAGAGCAAACAATAATTTTAATTGTACAGTGAATACTTTAGTTCGGTAAGTAATATTTAGATCATAAAAATTTTTGATCATATTGTTTTCTTTGATATTGAAAAGCAATATATGTAAAACCAACAGCGAGAGCACTCAAAATATGCCAAATTGCATGCCCTTGTAACCAAGGGCTTTCTGTTATGCAAAATATTCTAGTCGCATCGGCATAAGAAAACCAAGCCGCAATCCCCATTAATGAAAAACTTGCAGAAATAGATTTTATTGGAAATTCATTTTTGTTTTTGTTGTAGATCGCAAATTGAAGAAATAAAACAACAACAATACAAAATAAAATAATTCCTTGGTAGTGAATCTGAAAATGGTAGGCGGTGGGAATAAGTGCAGTTGATAATATAATGGCAACAAAGTAAAATAATTTTGCCTTTTTATAAGAAAAGATATTTAAAATTACCAGACATTGAGCAATCAAGAAGTAAACATAGAAATACATTCCTATAAAATCTAAGATCTGCGCCAAAAAATTATTTGTCGCATGATAAATAAAGGAAGAAAGTCCCATAAAAATAGTAATAGCGCCAAAAGTCATTTGGTATTTATTTTTACTAGCTTTGTAGCCCAAAAATAGAATGTAAATGCCAATTAAAATGTAAAGAAAATTGCTCCAAGCGTTAACAGGTTCGTTAACCAATGCACAGATTCGCTGTTCACAGTATTTTACGTTCGGACTTCCAAAAGTTTTTTCCATTTGATTCCATGGGCACAGATTGAGATTTGTCATGACTTGATCGATTGAATTTGTTTCGTTCATAACGCTCGCTTGAAAGGTTAAGTTAAAGCCATTAAATCACTCAATGAAAGTGTTTGCAAATTTTATTGATTTGGGATTCAATAAAAATAGAACATATTATTGATAACAACACGATAGACAACGACGAGGAAATAAAATGGCTCAGGCATTCCAAAACACTTTTGATAATTCTCAGTCTGGCAACGCTAAGCAAAAAATTGCAACAGCAGCAGAAATCCAAATGCCTTTTTGGGTGGACTTCTTCGATGACTTGCAAAATGTGCGAGGGCGTTCACAAAATACAATTTTAGCTTACCGACGTGATTTAGAGCTTTTTATTAAATTTAAAAATAAAAATATTAAATTGTCTGAAGTCTATGATTTTATGAAAAACGAAGGACTTTCTGCTCGATCACAAGCGCGAGTAGTCAGTAGTTTAAGAACTTATTTTAAATTTTGTGAAACAAAAGGAAGTAAATCTGAGGAACTTCGAGATTTGCGTCCACCTAAAGTAAAAGCAACCTTGCCTAAAACTTTAACTCAAGATGAATTCAAAAAATTATTTGCAGCTTCAGTTGTAGCTGATCCTTCCAAGAAAATTCGCAATCAAGTGACATTATTGTTTTTATATGGATCTGGTTGCCGTGTGTCTGAATTAATTAATCTTAATATTAACGATTTTTCTCCCACTGAAAAGTGGGTTAAGGTTTTAGGTAAGGCTCAAAAAGAACGTTTAATTCCAATGACAGAATCTTTATATGAAGCATTAGAACAATATATTTCTGAGGCTCGTCCATTATTGATGGATCAAAATGCAGCTAGTAGTTCATTGTTTTTAAATGATCGTGGTCATAGGCCTTCTCGAATTGATATTTGGCGCTGGCTTGCGTCTTGGTCTGTTAAAGCAGGCTTTTCAGAGCCTGTTCATCCTCATCGCTTTAGACATGGGTGTGCCACTGCATTACTTGAAGGCGGAGCAGATCTTCGATCAATCCAAATTTTGTTAGGGCATTCAAGTATTCAAACGACACAGATTTATACTTCTGTGACAACTTCAGCTTTGGCAAAAGAAATTGATACTCATCATCCGTTGTCGAAAATAAGTCCGGAAATTGATTTTAAATAGATTTTAATGAAGTCATAAATAATTGATAAAGCTTCATGTTTTTTGCTTCTGTTAAAAACATGAAACTTTATACACTTATTGAAAACAAGAAAAAATTAGAAAAAGCTCAAATTGAATTGCAGCTGATTGCTGGAATTCCTCAAATTCATTTTTTAGGTTTGCCCGATCAGGCCATAAAAGAAAGTTTTTTACGAATAAAATCTGCTTTAAAAGTGAGTGAATTTAAATTTCCCATGACTCAGCAGTTAATTGTAAATATCAAGCCAAATTATTTAAAAAAATCTTCAAAAGGTTTAGAACTTGCAGTTGCTTTAGGTTTATTACATATGACAGATCAGAAAAAACTGTCTGAAGAAGATCAGAAAAGTATAATTTACGGAGAGCTTGATTTAGACGGTGGGGTAGCAGAGCCCATCGATTTAGTTTCGTTTGTTAAAAAGAACCAACAAGAAAAATATCTTTCAGGTCAACATAATTCCAACATGGATCAAATTGATATGCGCAGAATTGATTTTTTAAAAAACAAAGTTCAATTTCTAAAATCACAAATTCAAAAAAATATTTTAAAAAGGCCCGAAGAAGGTTTGAAATTTAATTATACAACTGATGAAGCAGAACTTTTATTTTTAATGGCAGTGTCAAATTTAAGCGTACTTTTAGCAGGTGCTCCGGGATCAGGAAAAACGACATTAATCCAAAATTATAAAAGTTTTTTAAATATTCAAGATGAAATTCAAACAGATTGGCCAATTATTTTGGCTCCGCATAGTAGCATCAGTGTGGCTGCTTTTTTAGGGGGAGGGTCGCAGCTTTATTCAGGAGAGATCGAACGCGCTTCGGGTGGGGTGCTTTTTTTAGACGAGTTTTTAGAGTTTAAAACACAAATCATAGAAAATCTTCGCGGTCCTATGACGGGTCAACAATTTAGATTAGCTCGCGGAGAAGGTGTACGCGAATTTAAATGCCAGTTTCAAGTCACAGCAACTACGAACTTGTGCCCTTGTGGTAAGTGGACGCCAGACGTTGTTAATCGCAATTGTCGTTATGGAAATAAAAAATGTAAATCAACTTTAGAAAAATTATCAGGTCCAGTCTTTGATCGATTTGGATTATTTTATTTTTATCCACAAAAAATTTTAAACAGAAATATATCTGGCTTTAGCATACTCGATCGCATTAATAGCTTTAACTTAAAAAAATTTAATCTTTACAGATTGATAGGATCTAAAGCTCAAAAAGAATCTTCGGCTAATTTTAATATTGATGAGAATCAATTGATCAATGAAATTTATCCAGAATTAAGTTCGCGTCGTAAACAAGCGATGCAAAAAATTGCAAAAATATATGCTAATGAACGAGATTCAAGCACTATTGAGTTAAAAGATTTATTTAAAGCTGAAGCTTGGACCTATCGTAGTTTTATCGATCTTGAAAAGGGCATGAGTTGACAAAAATACAGGGTTCTTTTAACTTAAGTATTCATAGATATTAGGGTGGCGTGGCCGAGGGGTTAGGTAAGGCTCTGCAAAAGCTTCCACGGGGGTTCAAGTCCCTCCGCCACCTCCAAATTTCTCGAAGCAAAAAAATAAAAAAAGTCTAAGTTACTAAAAACACAAACAAGAGTTTTCAATAGGTTATCTAGGTCAGATTTTAAAAATAACCACAGAAAATCGCAAGACATCACGCAATTTGGCTACATTTTGGCTTCAGATTGGCTACTTTTTGAAGTGATTTTTACCTTAAGTGGATGGCGGTTTCTTTCGTATTTTTCCTTTTAAATGATCGCCAGTGTGTTCAAAAGTTAAGTCAAGCAAGCTTGGAAGTATTAAAAATTGATTGGAAGCCTATTTCTGTATTTCCTGATGAAGCCAAGCGATTTAAGTAGGGGTTGGCGAACCGGACAGATACTTTACACTTTATACCGGAGACATCCTTTACAGTTTTTAGAACTGAAAGTGCTTTCGTCTTTTTAATATCTGGTTTTTCATGAAAGCATACTATTTTAGAAGTCTAGTTTTATAAATAAATTCTCAATTTGAGAATTTATTTATAAATTTGGCAATACCTTTACCACTAAATCCCGACAAAATCGCTGTGTAACAACAAAATAACTAAAGAACTCCAAGAACTTTCCGATAAAAGAGTAGCACATATTTTTTGTTAGCAGTCAATTTTAGAAAAAATATTATTTCAATACCTTCTGTGC
>JAYUJM010000018.1:0-1200 GCA_043765175.1 Pseudobdellovibrionaceae bacterium
TGTAAACTTTGATTGATTTTGTCAGTGGCTAAGCCGCGGTTTTTGATTCAAGTTGCACCTCTAGCTTACTTTCAATATTTTTATTTTTAAAGTCTAGAACTGCTTGATTCGCAGTTCCCCATTTAAGTGGTTTACGTCGTCGTGATTGATTCAACCACTTAGTATGTTTTCTTAATATTTGATTAAAATGATTTATATTTGCAGGTCTGATTGTTTCATAAAGCTCATTGTCGTCTTGTCTATGTGATCTTTCCACAAGCCCATTAACTTCTTTTTCTCCAACCGGAATTAATTTTTTTATGATGTTATTTACCTTACAAAAATGTTCTAACGGATGTACTGTCGTGTCCTGCAGATGCGGCATAAATTTATATGTAAATTCGATCCCATGATCTGTCTGCAAACGCTTAGTTTCAAAAGGACAGCTGTTTATTAATTCTTCCATAAATCGATAAGTTTCCCACACACCACATCCTTCATAGGCAAGCTTGAACGACCACTTCGTTGCATGATCTACAAAATTATAAACATAACACTTTTTACCGTTTCTTAATAACCGCGGCAGATGCTTCACATCAAGCTGCGTATGTTGACCAGGGTTTTCAATAACTACTGTTCTAAAATGTTTTTTTACATCAACTTTTCTTTTCTTGCGATGGATGTAATTTCTATCTGTTAAAAATCTAAATATTTTGTACTGTGAGATTTCAATTTTATGGTCATATTTTAAATGGGCTTGGATAACTTCAGCACCCCAGTTGTAATCATCACGCAAAGTTTTAATGTACCTTGCAGTCCAACCATTGATTCGACTTCTTTTCCTACCAGCAGATAGCCGTGGTGTAATTCCATGAAGCCCAAGCCTTGAGTAAACACTAGCCCAGCGATACAAAGTTCGATCGCTTATTTTAAATTCAGTGGCGACCTTTTTATACATCCAATCCTTAAAAAAAGGAGCATCAGACCGAAGTCTAACTAATTCAATTAAAGCTAATATTCGATTAATAATTCGTTTCGACTCAAGTCGAGATAACTTGTAATCACGATTCAAATCACGTAGTTTGAGATGCATATCTAAGCTCCTGTTCTTGTTGATTAATTTGTCTTTTAGTCAACTCAAATCTCAACACCATGGGCTTAGATATTCAATCTTTTCAATTACTTATAAAATCCTCACTGACAAATTCATTCGAAGTATAG
>JAYUJM010000019.1:0-1198 GCA_043765175.1 Pseudobdellovibrionaceae bacterium
TTTTTCACGCCTAGCACTTCTGCTTTAGTTTTTGCAGTTTTAACTGAACGCGCGGCTGGTTTTTTCACTGCTTTGGCTGACTTACCTGTTGATTTATTAACAGAACCTTCACCGATTTTTTCAGAAATCAGATCAAAAGCTTTTTCTGCGGTTAGCTGTTCTGCAGTCATTCCTTCCGGAAGACTGACATTGGTTTTTCCGGCTTTGATGTAAACCCCATACGGCCCGTTTAACAATTGCACTTCGATATCATGACCCGGATGTTTGCCAAATTCTTTCAGTGGAGCTGCTTTACCACGACCTTTTTTAGGTAGCGATAATAATCCCATCGCTTTTTCTAAATTCATTGTAAATACAGTTTCTGTTTTTGGAATCGATCGGTAATCACCATCACAAACAATATATGGACCAAATCGGCCAACACCAGCTTTAATATCTTTTTTAGTATCTGTGTGAAGACCTAATGATTTCGGTAACGCTAAAATTTCTAACGACATTGGAAAATCAACTGCAGCTGGTTCCATTCCTGGTGGCAACGATGATCGTTTAATCTCTTTGTCGTCGTTTTCACCTAACTGAACGTAGGCACCATAGCGACCATTTAAAACATAAATTTTCTTTTGTGTTTTTGGGTCAATGCCTAGTGAATCTGCACCTTTAATTTTTTGTTCAATTAACTTTTCAATTTGCTCTGATGTTACATCAGCTGGTGCTTCTGCATCAGGAATAGATGCACTAAAAGACTCTTCACCTTTTTTAGTCTTAACATAAGCTCCGTATTTACCAACATGAAATTCGTAATTATCTAAACCTTCAAGTTTTATACATCTAGCTTCTTCAGGATCAATTTTTCCTTCTTGAGTTAAAACTAATGCTTTAAGCCCTTTATCACCGTTATAAACACTGCCTAAATATTTCTCCCAATTTAATTCACCTTCAGCAATATGATCCAGTGATTGTTCCATTTCTGATGTGAAGCCTAAATCTACAAACTGGGTCAGATATCGCGATAATAATTTTGAAACAACCATCGCTGTAAACGTCGGAACTAATGCATTCCCTGCCTTGCGCACATAACCGCGGTCTACGATCGTACCAATAACACTGGCGTAAGTTGACGGCCGACCAATGCCTTCTTTTTCCATTGTTTGTACTAATGAGGCCTCTGTAAAACGCGCAGGTGGCTTTGTTTCATGCG
>JAYUJM010000020.1:0-10102 GCA_043765175.1 Pseudobdellovibrionaceae bacterium
CAATTGTAAGTTCAGGTCTAGAAATTAATTTGATTCCAGCAGGGATGGCTAAAGCAGCAGCGTGGATTGAATCTCCAACTCCTAAATTAGTTACATCAACGATGATGCTTTCAGGGATAGCTGTAGGTAAACATTCAATTTCAACCTGTCGAGTAACGATATTTAGTAACCCGCCTTCAGCGATACCGACAGCTTTACCTTCAACGACGATTTCAACAGAAACACGAACTGCTTTAGTTAAGTCTAAAGCAAATAAATCAACATGTTCAGGAATTCTTGTTAATGGATTTACAAAAACTTCTTTAAATAAAGCCACTTTCCCATTAACGTTAGCATTATTTGATTTTAAATTTAATAAAGCATTTTCATAAGCGCGGCTGTTATACTTGATAACATCGTTAACATGAATGCATAAATTGACAGGCTCTAGAGCTCCGTAAATTACAGCAGGTACCATTTTGTTAACACGTAGTTCACGTGAATTTGCGCGTCCTGATTGTCTAGTTTCAACATTTAATTCAATTCTTTGTTTCATATTCAATTCCTCTTTAAAAAAATTCTAAAACGATTTTAATTCAAATTATCTTATCAGTCAAAAAGCGAACTTACAGAGTCCTGGTCGTGAATTCGTTTAATGGCTTCAGCTAAAACTGGAGCTACGCTAATTACACTCACTTTATTTGATCTGATCGCTTCACTACTTAAAGGTATCGTATCCGTAACGAAAACTTTTTCTATGCGGCTTTCATTGAGACAAGCAAGAGCAGGCCCTGAAAAAACCGGATGTGTAGCAACGGCGAACACTTGTTTTGCACCATTTTTCAGTAAGCTGTCAACAGCTTGTGTTAAAGTGCCAGCCGTGTCGATCATATCGTCGACTATTATGGCAATTTTTCCAGTGACATCGCCAATTAAATGCATGGCTTTGACTTCATTCGGAGATGTTCTTCTTTTGTCAATAATAGCTAAGCTAGAATTGATACGTTTGGCAAAAGCTCGGGCTCTTTCTACCCCACCGGCGTCTGGACTCACTGTGACATATTCTGTGCCGTTGCCTAAGTTTTCATTCCAATATCTTGCCAACGTTGGGATGGCAAATAAGTGATCAAATGGACAGTTAAAAAAGCCCTGAATTTGAGCAGCATGTAGATCAATTGAAACTACTCGATTGGCCCCGGCCGCCGTTAGTAAGTCAGCCATGCATTTGGCAGAAATAGGTGCTCTTGGTGCAACCTTACGATCTTGCCGGGCATACCCATAGTACGGAATAACAGCAGTGACTGAGGCTGCAGAGGCTCGTTTTAAAGCATCAAGCATAATAAATAATTCCATATAGCTTTGGTTCACAGGTGTTGTTGAGCTTTGAATCACAAAGACATCTGTGCCGCGTACGCTTTCTTTGATTTCAACTTGAGTTTCTCCATCTGCAAAATTATTGACCTGACATTCACCAAGTGGAATATCCAATATTTTACAAACTGATTTTGCTAATTCTTGACTAGAGTTCCCAGAAAATATTTTAAATTGATTTTTGTGTGGCATAATTTTTTCCATCTGATTATTATGATTATTAATGAAAACAGGAATATAATACGATGAATATAAATATTAAGTCAATTTACAGAAACAGTTCAGATTTTTTAAATAAAGAAATGCACCTATCAGGTTGGATTCGAAAAATTCGCGACCAAAAGAATTTCGGTTTCATCGAATTGAATGATGGAACTTTTTTTAAAGGGTTACAGATTGTATTTGATCAAAATTTACCAAGTTTTGATGAAGTCTGTAAGCTTTCCATTTCTTCGTCCATTCAAGTCACTGGGAAGTTGATTAAATCCCAAGGTGCCGGACAAGAATTCGAACTTTCTGCAACGCAAATTAAAATTATTCAAAAAGCTGATTTAGAATATCCGTTGCAAAATAAACGGCATAGTTTTGAGTTTCTTCGTGAAATTGCTCATTTAAGACCACGAACAAATACTTTTTCAGCTGTGTTTCGTGTGCGTTCAGTTTTAAGTTACGCCATTCATAAATTTTTTCAGGATCAAGGTTTTGTTAATGTTCATACTCCAATTATTACGGGATCTGATGCAGAAGGTGCAGGAGAAATGTTTCATGTGACAACTTTGCCACTGAATCAAATTCCTAAAAATGATAAAAATGAAATCGATTATCAAAAAGATTTTTTTGGTAAACAAACAAGTTTAACTGTAAGCGGTCAATTAAATGGTGAAACTTTTTGTTCTGCTTTTAAAAATATATATACTTTTGGGCCAACATTCAGAGCAGAAAATTCAAATACTTCACGTCATGCTGCTGAATTTTGGATGATTGAACCAGAAATTGCTTTCGCAGATCTTGAATTAAATATGGACTTAGCTGAAGATATGGTGAAATCAGTTATTAATTACGTCATGAAAGAATGTCCTGAGGAAATGGAATTCTTTAATCAATTTGTCGAAAAAGGTCTTTTTGAAAAATTAAAAAATGTCACTGAAAATAGTTTTGGTCGAATCACATACACTGAAGCTGTAGAAGTTTTAATGAAAGCCAATAAAAAATTTGAATATCCTGTTAAGTGGGGAATTGATTTACAGTCAGAGCACGAACGGTATTTAGCAGAAGAACATTTTAAGAAACCTGTTTTTGTAACCGATTATCCTAAAGAAATTAAAGCTTTCTACATGAAGTTAAATGCTGATCAAAAAACTGTTCGAGCTATGGATTTATTAGCGCCAGGAATCGGTGAGATCATTGGCGGATCACAACGAGAAGATCATTTGGAAACTCTTGTTGAAAAAATGAAAGCTATAGGTTTGAATGTCGAAGATTATACATTTTATACTGATCTTCGACGCTACGGAAGTTTTCCTCATTCGGGCTTTGGCTTAGGTTTTGAGCGAATGCTGATGTATGTCACTGGTATGAGTAATATTAGGGATGTAATTCCTTTTCCTAGAACCCCTAAAAATGCATTATTTTAAATCAAGATGTTTTTTATTTTCATTACTAAGCGTCACTTCATTTTTTCATTGTAACAAATTCATTTGTTTACTGAAATGAATTGTGGATTCAAATCTGCAATCATATTGAGGGGTCGTATATGAAAAGCTATTTTATAATAAATCTATTATTTTTTACATTCCTTACATATTCGTCGAAAACCTTAGCCTGGGGGCTTCTAGGCCACCATACTGTAGCTCAAGTTGCACAAGATATTTTGACTGAGCAGAAATCACCTGCACTGAATGAAGTTAAATCTATTTTGCAAGATGAAGATTTTGTAAAATCATCGACCTGGGCTGATGAAATTCGCGATGATAAAGATTCAAATTGGGCTCATGTCATATGGTACCATTTTGAAAAAATGGACGATTCAGATAAATATATTGAACATCTAAAAGTGATGTCGGTCAAAGATCAACAAAAAGGCGGAGTCATTGAAGCCATTTTAATGTGTGAGAAAATTTTAAAAAATAAGAGTTCAACTTTAATTGAAAAGAAAGCCGCATTAAAATTTTTAATTCACTTTGTAGCAGATATACATCAGCCTTTACATACAGGTCCTAAAAATGACAACGGTGGAAATAAAACAATTGTAGACTGGTTGGGTTTTAAAGTGACGCTTCACTCTGTTTGGGATTCGCAGATGATTGCACTAGGTCATAAAGATATTTTTTCAACTGGTGAAAGACAAGATCAAGTTTTAAAATATGCCACGCTTCTGAAAAATCAATTTGTTCAAAGTCAATTTAAAGATGAAAATTCTATTCTTTATGATGAATGGATACATGAATCTTTGCCAGTTAGAATTAATGCTTATAAATACTTGCAAGAAGATGCTGAAGCTTACACTAAACGATTTTTACCAATCATAGATCAAAGAATATTTCAAGCTGGGTATCGGTTAGCATTTGTTTTAAATAAGATCTTTCCCGGCTATAAAGGTGAAAATAGTCCAACTGATCAGTCAAATATAAATACAATGGCTTTAAAAAATTCCATTGAAAAAATAGTGGGTGATTTAGGACTTATTATAAAGTTAAGCCCAATTCCAACAAGATAGTTGTAATTTTAACAGGTTATTTTTTCAATTCTGATTATGAAAAATATTCAATAGACTAATTTTAATACATGTAATAATAGTTACTTAAAATACGAGGTTTATTATGACAAGACAAATTTTAATTTTATCAGTGTTCTCTTTTTTTGTTTGGGGATGCTCTAATAAAACAGAGAATCAATTTAATGTTTCTGAGGTTAATAAAACAGCTCCCCTGCATTCTTATCAAGGTGACGAGTATAAAGTAAATTTTAAAGCTATTTATAAAACATCTGATTATAAAATTGAAGATATATTATCAGCTTCTAATGCTTTAGAAATTCAAAACAGAATTATTTCTGAAATCAAAGGAACTACTAAATTTCTATTTGGTCCTTTAACTCATCGTGAACTGGGTGGACAGAAGTTAAATTATATTATTACTGCAGATTGGAACTTGGTTGTAAATGGATCAAGCGGTATAGAAATTCCATACATATATTCTGGAACTTGGCTTGTTACTAAAACAATTGTTGGTCAGTCTTTAAAAATTGAATTACCTCTGCCTTTTAACACTGAAGTTGTATTTACAGAAGATTGGTTGAAATGTACAGATACAGCGCCTGAGCATCAAACAGAAAGTTTTTATTGGTATTTTTGGGATCCAAAACGTTCTGGTTGTGATAATAAAGTAAATCAGCACTATCAAAATATTTTAATTACGCTTTCTGATAAAACGGTGAATCAACTTGAGACTTTTCCAGAGTATTCCAAATTAATAAATAGTGCTTCTCAGAAAAATAATTTACAAATGACATTTGCATTTGGATACGTTGAAGATCAAGAAGATGCCAATCCTGATAAAGATTCTGATTATGGTATGTTAGAATATAGAAAATTTATTAAGTTTATGAATGCTCAATCAAAAGTATTAAAGTTACAAAAATTAGATATTACTCAAAAAGAATATCTTAATGCAAATGATCCTGATAAAAAAATCGGTTATCGCTATTTGGGTTTTAAGAACGGTGTTAAAGTTGATATTAAAGTTATTGCTGCCGCCAATATTGATCAAATGGATTTATTTGCTCAAAGTTACGCTCACGATCATGATGGTTTTTTTGCATGGTTTGGTCACTCGCGAGTAGGTTCAGGATTTGACGCAAACAATTTTGCTAATATGCTTCGTTGGAATCCAGAATATTATACTTTACACAATGATTATCAGTTAGTTTATTGGGCGGGTTGTAATAGTTATTCTTATTACACGCTCCCATTTTTTGATCAAAAAGCAAGCTTAAATAAAGTGACTGATCCAAACGGAACAAAAAATTTAGATATTATTTCAAATACATTACCATCACTATTTGCGTTTAATGCAAAAAATGCAATCGTTGCTTATAGTGCATTAATCAATTGGGAAATACCAACTAGTTTTCAAACTCTTATTAAAACTATAGAAAAAAATGGCGACAGTTACGGATTTCCTGTTTTGGTTAATGTTATGGGTGATGAAGATAACATCAAACCTTAAAATTATTTGTTTACAAACGGAGGAATTCTTTTTAAATAATCAGAAAATTGCTCAGACTCTAAGGGTAAATTCAAATCCAATAATTTTTGATTGAGTTCAGTAATAGTTGTACCTACTTTAAGACTTTCATTCGGATTAGATTGATTGTAAGCCCATGACGGAGCTACGACTGCAAAAACATTTCCGACCTCATCAGCGCCTTTACCTGTAAATACGCGAGTGCCAGATGTTCCTTCCCAAACACGCGAGAAAAATCCTAAATGAGATCTTGGAATATTGGCCATTTTATCTGAATAGGTAAAGGTATCGAATATTTTTAGATTTAAAATATCTTCTGATGCTTTTAATAAACCAATACTTGTATCTTCTTCGGATCTTTTAATTTGAACTATTGGAAAACGACTATTAATCAATCCATTAATTTCTTGGTTCGCAAATTGTCCATCAGAAATAATAAGTTTTACAGAATTGGAAAGTAGGGCTTCAAATATTTTTTTACGGTATTCACTTGTTGATTTTAATATTGCAGACCATTCAGTATTTGTAGCTCCGTTCATGCCAAAAGGGACAGTTTTAATTACTAAATATTGATCATTCACACCCATTTTATTCATGAGATTTTGAATAAATTGTCCACGAGTTCCAGTCAGCGCTCGTGAGGTCAGTATATCGTCATAACCGACGGGATCTGCTAGGATAATGACTTTAGGATTTTTAACTAATCCCCGATAGTGTCCGAAATCACCAACACAAAGGGGATGAGTCTTAATATTAAATTCGGATACAGCCTCTGGTGTTCGACATTTTGGATCAGCCATTTTTCCATTTTTCATTTTCGCAAGTTCTTGAATATTTAAATTATCTTTCATAATTTTAGCTAATTCACTTCCAGGGCCTGCATCAAAATTATATCTTTCTTCTAAAGTTCTAGGGCGTGAAGTAAATAAATTTTCAGAGTTAATTCCATCTGGCTTTGTTGTGTTACTGGCATCTTTTAATTGAACTTCATCAAATTTAGCTTTATCTCTTGATCCAATGACAACAATATTTTTGTATCCTGGCATTCTGTAGGCCGACGAAACTGATACCATTCTGTTTTGCGGAGTTCCAAAATCATAATAGGCAGTTGGAATATCGCCACGACCATATTTATATTTTGAATAAGGATCCGTATCAGCTAAGTCAAATTTATTAGTTCTGCCGTAATCAGGTGTGATTCTCCAACCACTTGCTTTAAATGGCTTAAGTGTAGCTAAGGAAAATTCCACTTTAGCTTCAGCATCGGCTTTAACCATGCTGCTTAAAGCCGTTGGATGGGGAAAGTCTGCCACTAAAATATCATTACTTATGATAGAGCCATCTGAAAGTTTAAGTCCTTTGAGTGATTTAGAAGTTTGGCCATTGATAGTTATTTTATTGAGGTCAAAGCCACCTATCTGAGCTGGATGGATAAGACCGCTTTGTTTGATGCCACCATTTGGCAATGCTAATTGCGAATAGTATTTATCAATAGATGTATTAAAAGAATTTTGTGCATTTTTTAATAAAAGATTTCCTGCATTGGCTTTTTCTGCAATTTCTGATGTTAAATCTAGAAATGGAATATTCACACCCATCGCTTGAAAAATAGTTTTATTATTCTGCATTAAAGAAACAGGCATTTCTCCATTTCCACCTGTAGATTCGTAAGTGAATCTTGGAACTTTAATTTTTAAATTTTCTATATCTTGTTCTGAATATCTTGATCCTACAACTCCTCCGTGACTTTCAACAAATGTGCCTATTGAGTCTCTGGCTGAACCTCCAAATAAAATAACCAATTTGAGTGAGTCTTTATTATTTCTGATGATCCAATCGATGAGACTGTTTCTCCATTTTGCCATCGGGCTTTTTTGATCATGGGTCATCATCCAAATGCCATTATCAATAATTGTATTGTTGAAATTTGCGTATTTTTTTCCATTCTGTTCAGTCACCATAAGTGCGCTTCGACCCGCGTACTGACCTTTGATCGTATAAGCAAAAGTATTCATAAAAGCGGCACTGACCTCAACACCAAAATGAGCTGCCATATCCTGAGCTCGCCCTCCAAAGCCTGCCGTGGCAGTGCGACCAGCGGCTTCAGCGATGTGTGTACCATCTTGTCCAATGAATAATATTTTAATACTGTTTGGTTTTTGTATCATTCTCCAAAGAGTGGGTCCAAATGCTGGACGAAATTTTTGATCTCCTGTTAAGCGAGTGGAAATTTCTGGCATAAATGGTTGCTGTGCAACTATATCAATAAGTTCTTTTCCCATTTCTGTTTGTTGAGAGGGGCCAGCATCGTATGACCAAATATTTTGAAGCTCAGCTGAGTTATCTTCAATTAGTGTCGTGCGTGGACTTGCCACAGTTCTCATTTTAGTATCTTGGTGTGTGCATCCAAGCCAAGTTGTTGAAATTAACAATAAGCTCGAAAAAAATATTTTTTTCATTGTGAAAGCCTCCATCACAGTAATTAAACTTTTATTTATTAGTCCATTTACAGGATAGATATAAAAGGTCTAGCTTTCAAGACTAGCTAGACCTTTTATATCTATTTTATAGTTTAGAAATAATTAGACTATTTTTAAAAAATTTCTTTTCGAATTTTCATATATATTTCGTGGTATAAATATGCGGGGTTAGGATTAGGCTGTTGCTTGTGGTCTGGTTTAAAAACTAGAGTTTTCGTCGACCTTAATAGATCCTTTAAGGATGGATTCTGTTCAATTTTATTTCGACTGGCTTGCAGGATGATTTGATAATGTCTTTCGATGTCAGCGCCGTTGTATTCTATTTTTTGACCAAGATATGTAATATACTTAATGCCTAGTTTTTTCATATTAGCGTTAGCTGATTCGCCAGCTTTTTTGGCTTCAAAGCTAGAAAGTTGGTAAACTTGTTCACGTGTGTAATCCCATTTTACTGATGGATCAAGTCGGGGATCATTTTTAGATTCTGGGTACTTCATACCTTGCCAAAGGCCCTCGATACTTTTGTATTTAATTCCGTCCATTTCAAAACCGACATCTGCTAAATTAGAAAATTGGCCAAGTTCAGTTCGTTTTGAAAGAATAACTTCATTTTTACTACGATCAGCTGCTTGGGGTGGAATCTCCCATCCATGAACTTCAGCTTCAGGAACAGGTGCCCACCACTGATCTGGAAATTGCAGATTATTGACTTGAGCATGTAAACAACTTGTTGCAAATAAAATAACAGCTAAATTAAAAAATGCTTTCATTAAAACTCCTCTTGATAGATTCGAAATATTTGAGTTCAAAAATGACAAAGTATCACTATAAATAAAAACTGTGATGCAGTGCTAAGTACTTTTAATTTATGTCATTGCATAAGTTAAGATCAGTCATTAATCTTTATAAAGAAAATGCGAATTTTTGGAATAAAAAGCGAGCTAAAAACTCCTTTTTTGAAAAAGTTTATATTGATTGGATTCTGCAAAATGTTCCTGCTGAAAGTCAGATTTTAGATTTAGGTTGTGGAACAGAGTTTCCCATTTCTAACTATTTACTGCAAAATAAAATGAAGGTCACAGGAGTTGATGCAACAAGCGAGATGTTAGAGTTTGCAAGAAAAAAAATAAATTCAGCCGATTGGATTTGTGCTGATATGCGAACATTGAAATTAAATAAAACATTTAATGCAATTATTGCTTGGGATAGTTTTTTTCATTTAAATCATGAAGATCAAAAAAAAATGATGACTGTGTTTAAGAAACATTTAGTTCAAGCTGGTGTATTAGTTTTTACGACTGGTGTTCAATACGGAGAAGCTATAAGAGATATGAATAAAAATCCATTATTTCATGCTTCATTTTCAATTGAAGAGTATAAAACAATTTTAGAAAATTCAGGATTTACTATAAATCAATTAAAGATCGAAGATCCAAACTGTGGTTTTCACACAGTTTGGTGTTGCACTAAAACTAGTTAGCATAAGTTTACTTAAACACGACAGCGCTGGTTGAAGCTTTTATTAAAGATTTTTCAGGTAACCAAAGATAACCTTTATCGCATTCTATTCGTGAATCGTAACGATTGCACTTATCTCCATGGGAATCTTTTAATAAATAATAACACTGATTATCTTTTTTATTAAAAGTTCTACCATAGATTGCAACAGTATGAAGTTTTAATAAATTAATATTATCATTGTCTAAATTTTGAAGCAGAGTTGTATTAAAATCAATCGAAGATTGTCTGTTTTCAGATAAAGCACTATTTATTTGCTTAAGTATATTTAATTTTTTAAAATACATTTTTGGCTTTAGATCAGTTACGAAAAGTTTTCGATTATTTTTACAAATAGTTTGTCTCATGTTTTCTAAAAGGGTGGATTTTTTTGAATTAATGATTAAATTGACAAAATCTTTTTTATTAATATTAGCAGGCTCCTGAAAAACGTTTAAATTCAGGTTTATTTTTCAGATTTTCATAAAATTTATAAATTTATTTTTTAAAATGTAATTTTATTTTCAAATT